>NZ_KQ033938.1:0-178668 GCF_000970615.1 Pseudomonas sp. 10B238 | reverse complement strand
CCAGCGGGGTCAGTTCTTCAGACGTTCCTTAAAGACTCAGGGGATGGAGATCATCATTTACAAGGCCTTGGCATGGCCAGGCTGGGTGCCGCCGAGCTGAAATTTCTAGTTCAAAAGCTCACCGGGGTGGCTGAGTCAGACTACGATAAATTTTCTGAGTTTTTCTTCTGCGGCGAGGGAAAAAATGGCAGCCTAAGCTTAAAATTCATGCCGCCATTCTGGAGCATTTCGGATGACGTATACTTCTGCCCGGCCTTAGTTCCAACCCTACTGGGCACGAGAAATCTTTTGATCTCCATACTAATAGATGATGATAAAAATACTAAATACAACTATGACGGATTGATATCTCACTTTTTCGAACCTGAACTCTTGAGAAGGGCTCAAAGGCATTTCGAAAGCAATGGCTTTTATACTTATTTAGAATGTGACTTTACTGGGGGCGAGATTGATTTATTGGTTTTTTGCAATAAATTCAATACCGTGATGACCGTCCAGGCAAAAGCCACTTTATACCCTGAGTCAGCTCGCATGGTGCGACGTTTGGACGATAGAATTCGGGAAGCAGTTGAGCAGACCAAACGATTTGATAAACTCGAACCCAAAGAGAAAACTAGTTTATTCAAAAAATCTTTTCCCAGCTTGGATGATTCGGCGCAAATCAATCATATTCGCGCAGTTTTAACAAATTCCAGTTTCGGAAGCACTTTTAGCTGGCAATTACTAGAAAGCAACAAAATAACCCCAATAAACTGCAATCTTCTTAAAAACGTATTGCCTTGCTGCAATGTTTTAACTGAACTACCAGAACAAATTGAAGCATTTATTGCAAAGATAAAATCCGAGATTGAGATCACTGAGGAACAAAAAGTTTTCAGCCTCCCTGGCCATACGATTTATCAACGACACGTTGAAACACATCGCATGAAGAACCTTTACGACGCCAAGTATTGGGGCGAGTGAATAGCCCCCAGTTTCATAGATGCTTTCGAGCCTCAGCGAAACCGGCCCAGCCTTGGCGTGACCAGCAGTTTCTGGCCGGTTTCGGCCTGTCGCCACCGGCAGCTATGGATTAAATCCGGCCCGTCGTGACTGGCAACAGCCGAACCATCGTGGACCACTGAGACCTAGATGAGTGGAAGCTTCGAATCGTCACCGCAATCAGCTACTGCCGTTTTGTTGTAATCAAAGGGGAGACTTCTTCTTTCTATGCAGAGACTTTTCTGACTGAGTGGTGGTGGCCGTCCGCCACGCTCCGGGCGACTATCCAGCCGGCAAACAGGGCGATGTGTTCGCGGTCGAGTTCAGGGTAGCGCGCATGTCCTGCCTTGGCCTGAGCGACGGTCCGGTGTTCCAGTACAAAGAGCCTTTTCGTTCCAGGTCGCGACCGATGATCAGGCTGAGACGGACCACTTGTGAACACGATCATTAACAATGGGGCCAGGTGAGCGCGTATGGCTGGTACAGGGACGAGTGGGTGTTTCGTGGTAGATCTCCCTGCATATTCTGACGGCTGCAATACCCAGCCCTGATCGAGCGGCAACAACGCGTTCGTTCGAGGCCATTGATGGCATGACGAAGATCGACTTTGCCGCGATCGAGGCTGCGCTGAAGGCTTGATCTTCAACGTCTGAATCCAGCCCCAATGACTGAGCCTGCCTGACACCACATGCGATTCTGAGGCTGCTGCGGCCCCTCCGCGTGACTCGCAGAGTTCCGTGCTGTGATCCACCTCTGCTGCGACTCGGTCAAGCTAAATGCAATCGTTGGTCAGGAGCTTCTATAAAACGCAGGCATAATCTTGTTATGATATAGCTGGCGTCAAACTCGGCAGATGATACGGCCTTATAGATTTACTTAAGAGTGTATGTCGTATATTAAATACGTGGCCTAAATGCTGTGCTGTGCTTTGCTTCGGATTGTTCCTGTGTCCGATTTTGGTAGTGTCTAACTATCTCAATCCTTCGCAAGTGGTGCGGGATGTTGCAAGGTGGGCGATATTTTTATAGTAAATTGGGTTTGTAAATATTTTAATTGGAAGCTAGTGTTTATGATGATGGGCGAACAAGCATCTCAGATTAATAAAGCTGCGGAACTTCGTCGTAAAAAGCTGCGCGGCAATGTGGGCAAGGCTGTTGTAGATTATGCAATGATCGAAGATGGCGACAAAATTATGGCCTGCGTAAGTGGTGGCAAAGATTCATTCGTTATGCTTGACGCTTTGCTGCACTTGCAGAGAGTTGCGCAAATAAAATTCAGTGTTGTGGCGGTTAATCTTGATCAGAAGCAACCTGGCTTTCCGGAGCATATCTTGCCTGAGTTTTTCGAGGCTAAAGGGATTGATTACTATATAATTGACAAGGATACTTATTCCGTTGTCAAGAGTAAGATCCCGGAGGGTAAGACTACTTGTTCTCTTTGCTCTAGACTCAGAAGGGGCACGCTTTATAGTTTTGCTGAGGAAATTGGGGCTACTAAATTGGCACTCGGTCATCATATGGATGACATGGTTGAAACTTTGTTTCTGAACATGTTCTTCCAGGCGCAAATGAAAGGGATGCCTCCTAAGCTTCTTAGCGATGACAAGAGAAATATAGTTATCCGGCCGCTCGCCTACTGTCGCGAGAAAGATATAGCAAAGGTCGCTGCCGATAGCGCATATCCAATCATTCCGTGCAATCTCTGCGGCTCGCAAGAGAATTTGCAGAGGAAAAAAATCAAGTCGATGATTGCGGAGTGGGATTCGGTAAATCCTGGCTGCGTAGAAAACATCTTTCACAGCTTACAAAACGTAAGTCCATCCCAGTTAGCTGATCGTAGTCTCTTCAATTTTATAGATCTATCCATTGATAGGTCGGATGCCCGACCGCCCTACGAATTCGAAGCAGCCGAGGTTTCATCATCCAGCGTTGAAGGCCGGATTGATGTCGTTCGGATTTTGTAAAGGTTCAAGGTGATTTTTCGGGGGGGGGAGAGGGTGTTTAGAGGCCAAGAAGACGCAAAATTTACTTTTTCGCATTTTTCTGTAAAGCCAGCTTTCTATTTAATTCATTTAAAATCAACAAGTTGCGATTATTCTGATGCTGTCCAGTTATGTTTTCTTAAGCTATAAGGGAAAGACAGCTACACCATGCTCGACGTCTTGCTGTATCTGCAGAAAGTGGCTCCGGTCAAATTCGAGATTGTCGCCGTCAACATGGATCAAAAGCAGCCGGGCTTTCCGGAGCACGTGCTGCCCGAGTACCTGAAGTCCATTGGCGTCGACTACCACATCGTCGAGAAGGACACCTATTCGGTCGTCAAAGAGAAAATCCCGGAAGGCAAGACCACCTGCTCGCTGTGTTCGCGTCTGCGTCGCGGCACGCTCTACACCTTCGCCGATGAGATCGGTGCAACCAAGATGGCGCTCGGTCACCATCGCGACGACATCCTCGAGACGTTCTTCCTCAACATGTTTTACGGCGGCACGCTCAAAGCCATGCCGCCCAAGCTGCTGTCTGACGACGGCCGCAATGTGGTGATCCGGCCGCTGGCCTATTGCAGCGAGGCAGACATCGAAGCCTATTCGCAGATGAAGGGGTTTCCGATCATTCCCTGCAACCTCTGCGGTTCGCAGGAAAATCTGCAGCGCCAGGTGGTCAAGGAGATGCTGCAGGAATGGGAGCGCAAGTCGCCCGGTCGTACCGAGATCATGTTTCGCGCCTTGCAGAACGTAGTGCCCTCGCAGCTGGCCGACCGCAACCTGTTCGACTTCACCAGCCTGCGCATCGACAACGACGCCACGCCGCGCTTCCTCGATGTGATGAGTCTGTAGCGGCAGCCGTAGGCCTCAACCATAAATCCCAACCGAACTCTGTAGGGTGGGCTTCAGCCCACCACGCCAGCTGTAACTTGGTAACGGTCGGATAGCGCTCCGCTTCAGCTCCGTACTTCTGATACCAGCGATTTACGCTGTCGGTTGAACTGAGGTTCTGCCCCAGCTCGCCAACCGAGCCAGGGTGCAACCCATCTCAGGTGGTATCAGCTCGGCCGAACCTGCTTCAGCGTTTCAGCGATCATGAACGCCATTTCCAGCGACTGGTCGGCGTTGAGCCGAGGGTCGCAGTGGGTGTGGTAGCGGTCGGAAAGCCCGTCCTCGGTAATTGGGCGCGACCCGCCAATGCACTCGGTGACGTTCTGCCCAGTCATTTCAATATGAATGCCGCCGGGGTAGCTGTCTTCGGCGCGGTGCACGTCGAAGAACTGCCGCACCTCGGCCAGCACCTTGGCGAAATCGCGGGTCTTGTAACCGCTGGAAGCTTTCATGGTGTTGCCGTGCATCGGGTCGGAGCTCCACAGGACCTGACGACCTTCCTGTTGCACGGCTTGGATCAGACGCGGCAAGCCTTCCTCTACCTTGTCGGCGCCCATGCGCACGATGAGGTTCAAACGACCCGGATCGTTCTCAGGATTAAGGATGTCGATCAGGCGGATCAGCTCCTCGCTGGCCATACTCGGTCCAACTTTCACGCCGATCGGGTTGCCCACGCCGCGCAGGAATTCAACGTGTGCCCCGTCCAGCTGTCGCGTGCGGTCGCCAATCCACAGCATATGGGCAGAGCAGTCGTACCAGCCACCGCTGAGGCTGTCCTGGCGCACGAATGCCTGTTCGTAGTTCAGCAGCAGCGCCTCGTGGGCGGTGAAGAAGCTGGTTTCGCGCAACTGCGGCGCGTTGTCCATGCCGCATGCGCGCATGAACCGTAGCGCCTGGTCGATCCGTGCGCCTAGCTGGTGATATTTCTCAGCCATCTGCGAGTTGGCGATGAAATCCAGATTCCACTGATGCACCTGATGCAGATCGGCGAACCCGCCCTGGGCGAAAGCGCGCAATAGATTCAGGCTGGATGTGGATTGGTGATAAGCCTGCAGCAGCCGCTCCGGGTCCGGCACGCGGCTTTTTTCATCGAAGCCGATGCCGTTGACGATATCGCCGCGGTATGCCGGCAGGGTGACGCCATCGATAGTCTCGTCCCCGGAAGAGCGCGGTTTGGCGAACTGCCCGGCCATGCGGCCGACCTTCACTACAGGACATCCAGCAGCGAACGTCATCACGATCGCCATCTGCAACAGCACCTTGAAGGTGTCGCGGATCTTCGGTGCGGAAAACTCGGCGAAGCTTTCTGCGCAGTCACCGCCTTGCAGCAGGAACGCGCGGCCTTGCGTCACCTCGGCGAATTGCCGGCGCAGCTCCCGTGCCTCGCCAGCGAACACCAGCGGTGGAAGGCTCGCCAATGTGCCCTCGACCCGCTTCAGATGTTCGGCATCGGGGTATTCGGGCTGCTGCTGGATGGGTTTGGCTCTCCAGCTAGTGGGGCTCCAGGCGTGGCTCATGGAAATTGATTCCGTCCGCAAAAAAGTGCCCGGATTTTACCTGATGTGCTGGTTCTGCGCTGATAGCCCTTACCAATCGGGCTGTTAAGATGCACCGATAGGTTTGGGAGAAGCGCAGTGGACAAGCAGGAAGTGTTGCTGGCCGAGGTGCATGATGCGTTCGGTCTGATCCGTGTGCTGGAAGTGGGGGATTACCGGTTTCTCGAATTCGGCGCTGCGGTCGAGCAAAGCTGCACGTTCACCCGCGACCCGAGCTGGCTTGAGTATGACTACACGCGTGCCATGTTGATGGGCGGTCTGCTGCACGCGGCGCCGGAAACAGCCCTGTTCCTCGGGCTAGGCGCCGGCACCCTGACCCAGGCATGCCTTGAATTCCTGCCGCTGGAGGACGTCGAGGCCATCGAGTTGCGCCCGGACGTTCCAGAGCTGGCGATGCGTTATCTGGGCTTGGCGAACGATTCACGTCTATATATCCGCATTGGCGATGCGGTGGAACTGCTCGATTCGGCCGAGACCGCTGATCTCATCTTCGTCGACCTTTACACCGACGTGGGCCCGGCCGCCGCGCATCTGGCGTGGCGTTTTCTTGAACGTTGCCAACAGAAGCTGAATCCGGATGGTTGGCTGATCATCAACCAGTGGGGCACCGACGAGGACAAGCCGCTAGGTGCGGCGCTGCTTCGTGGCCTGTTTCATCGTCACTATTGGGAATGCCCGGTAAAGGAGGGCAACGTCGTCTTGTTCGTGCCTGCGGATCTGGATCAGCTACTCGACGAGGCGAGCCTGCGCGAGCGCGCCGCAGCGCTGGCCCCGCGATTGGGCTACACGCTGGACTCGTTGATCAATGCGCTAAGGCCGGCGAGCTGAGCAAGCAGTGAGCTGTCTATCAGCACCCCTTCAGTGCCTGGGGCATCCAAGGCAACGGCTAAGCACGACGCTCTTGTAGGAGCGATCTTGCTCGCGAAGACTGGCTCGACCCTTCGCCATTTGTGGCGCGCCCTGATGAGGCTACTCCAGGAATATTCGCTAGCGGCGAGATACCGATAAATCCGCTTTGTGGAACCTAACTCCGAAGACAAATTGCACGCACAGCGTCACAGAAATCCGGTATAGTACGCGCCGGCTGAAACACAGCCTGCGTTCAGGTACTGCAACACACGAAGCGCTGCTTCGGCTGCTGTCCGCTTCTCGCGGCTGTCCTTGACGATTCATCATTCATTACGTTTTCGCAAACCCCGCCGACCAGGCTGCCAGGGTGACCTTCGGGTTTTGCATGGCATGCGCAGCTTCGGAACATGGGTCTTTGCGGAGCATCAGGAAAAGACCCATGACCCAAGAAATCGGCGGCTTTGCCGCACTCGGTATTCATCCCTCCGTACTCGCTGCAGTCATCGCAGTGGGCTACGAAGAGCCTTCGGCAATCCAGAGCCAGGCTATCCCGGTAATTCTCGGTGGCCACGACATGATCGGCCAAGCCCAGACCGGTACCGGCAAGACCGCCGCCTTCGCGCTGCCCATTCTGTCGAAGATCGATCCCGCTCGTAAGGAAGTACAGGCGCTTATTCTCGCGCCAACCCGCGAACTGGCGCTGCAGGTTGCCACCGCGTTCGAAACCTATGCCAAGCAGATGCCTGGCTTGACCGTGGTCGCCGTCTACGGCGGCGCTCCGATGGGTCCGCAGCTTAAGGCCATCCGTCAGGGCGCGCAGGTCATCGTCGCTACACCTGGCCGCCTGGTCGACCATCTGAGCCGCAACAGCGCACTGCTCGGCACCATTCAGTACCTCGTACTCGACGAAGCTGACGAGATGCTCAAGCTGGGCTTCATGGACGACCTCGAAGTCATCTTCGAAGCCATGCCGGAAAGCCGTCAGACCGTGCTGTTCTCCGCGACCCTGCCGCACTCGATTCGCGCAATCGCCGAGAAGCACTTGCGCGAGCCGCAGCACATCAAGGTCGCTACCAAGACCCAGACAGTGACCGCCATCGAGCAGGCACACCTGATGGTCCATGCTGATCAGAAGATTGCTGCCGTGCTGCGCCTGCTCGAAGTTGAAGACTTCGACGCACTAATCGCTTTCGTGCGCACTAAGCAGGCAACTCTGGACCTTGCCGCCGCATTGGAAGCCAAGGGCTACAAGGCTGCGGCATTGAACGGCGACATCGCCCAGAACCAGCGTGAGCGCGTGATCGAGTCCCTCAAGGACGGTCGTCTGGACATCGTGGTCGCCACAGACGTTGCTGCTCGCGGCCTGGACGTATCGCGTATTACTCACGTATTCAACGTGGACATGCCCTACGATCCGGAGTCCTACGTACACCGTATCGGTCGTACTGGCCGTGCCGGTCGTGAAGGTCGCGCATTGCTGCTGGTCACCCCGCGTGAGCGCCGCATGCTGCAGGTCATCGAGCGTGTAACCAACCAGAAAGTAGCCGAAGCCCGCCTGCCGAACGGCCAGCAAGTGCTCGAGGCGCGGATCAAGAAGCTCACCAACAGTCTTTCACCGCTGGTAGCGGATGCCGAAGCCAGTCATGGCGAACTGCTCGACAAGCTGGTCGCGGATATCGGTTGCAGCCCGCGCGCACTCGCCGCTGCGCTGCTGCGCAAGGCCACTAACGGCCAGGCGTTGACCTTGGCTGAAGTGGAAAAAGAGCAGCCGCTGGTCCCGACCAGTAGCCCGCGTGAGCGCTCCGATCGTCCTGAGCGTAGCGGCGACCGCGAGCGTCGTGCTCCGATTCCCTTGGCCGAAGGCCGCGCCCGCTGCCGTACAGCATTGGGTGCCCGCGACGGCATCGCCGCGCGCAACCTGCTCGGCGCCATCCTCAACGAAGGCGGCCTGGCCCGCGAAGACATCGGCCGCATCCAGGTACGCGACAGCTTCAGCCTGGTCGAGCTGCCGGAAGAAGGTCTGGAGCGCCTGCTTGGCAAACTCAAGGACACCCGTGTCGGCGGTAAGCAACTCAAGCTGCGTCGCTATCGCGAAGATTGATGCTTGGATGTAGCGGCACGCGATGAGGCTGGGCCTCGTCAGAA
This sequence comes from Pseudomonas sp. 10B238, assembly GCF_000970615.1. Lineage (NCBI taxonomy): Bacteria > Pseudomonadati > Pseudomonadota > Gammaproteobacteria > Pseudomonadales > Pseudomonadaceae > Pseudomonas > Pseudomonas sp. 10B238. Next base: position 170,265 of record NZ_KQ033938.1, on the reverse strand, counting down.
ATAGAAAGGGTGGACTTCGGTCCACCCTTTTTTTTGCGCTCAACTCGTTGAAGCGAGAACGGTAGGGTGGATCACGCTTCAACGATCCACCAAGCAAGTCGACGCCACCGCTGCGGCTTACGGTGAATTAAAAAAACGTCACCCACCCTACGGTAATTGCCCGGTTTTCGGCTGGCTTGTGCCACGCGAATGAACCCGTCGCCCCCGGAACGACTTGTACCGCTAGCGGAAGGGTAGGGTGAATCGCGCTTCACCCTACCGCGAGCCAAAAGCTAAACGTCCGAACCCTACACCGTATTCAAAAACCTGACCCAAACGTTCAGGCTGTTCAAACTCTGAACAACATGCTACAAACGAGCGCAACCTAATTGATCTAGCCGCTTGAAAACGAAGGGAAAACCATGACCAAGTCGGAGTTGATCGAACGCATCGTCACCCAACAAGGCCTTCTTTCGTCCAAGGATGTTGAGCTGGCCATCAAGACCATGCTCGAACAGATGGCCCAGGCACTGGCCACCGGCGACCGCATCGAAATCCGCGGCTTCGGCAGTTTTTCCCTCCACTATCGCGCCCCCCGCGTCGGCCGAAATCCCAAAACCGGCCAATCCGTCCCGCTTGACGGCAAGTTCGTCCCGCATTTCAAGCCGGGGAAGGAGTTGCGGGATAGGGTCAATGAAGAAGAATAGTTCTTGTTAAATGGAAGTGTTCATTCGCTAGCTTATATAAAAATGCCGCAGGTCAGCGTCTTAACAATAATTCGCTGTTTGGTTTGGCAATTTTTACTCTCCGTGGCAGTATGCGCCGTTTTTATTTAGCGCGTCCCTTGGAGGGGATTCATGCAGGAAACAGGAAGCTACGCCGCCCACACCCGAGATGACGAAATCGACCTAGTGGAGTTGGTCAAAGCGCTATGGTCTCAGAAACTCATCATTGTCTGCGCCACGATTGCAGGCGCAGCGATAGCCTTGGCATACGCGCTGTTTTCAACGCCTGTTTACGAGGCAAAGGCTACCGTCCTTCCCCCGTTGCTCTCTGACATCGCTTCCTACAACGCCGGCAGAACGGAGTCTTCAGAGAATCAATCCCAGCTCAAGCCGTTCACAGTCGATGAGGTTTATGCGGTATTCACTCGTAATTTAAGATCTCTTTCTCTTCGGCGAGACTTTTTCAAGGACGTTTACATTCCCTCGTTACCAGAAGGTGCTCGGACCGCCCCACGAGACCAGCTTTGGTCAAAGTTCAACGAGATCGTGTCGATCAGGACGCCCGATAAGCAGCGTACTGAACTAGTCGAGGTCGCCGTACAACAAAGTGAACCGGACCAAGCAGCTGCCTGGGCGAATGAGCTGATCAGCCGCGCCTCAGAGGCCTCTGAGCGTGACATGCAACTTAACGTGTCGAGCGAGCTGGACATTCGTATTCGCTCCGTCGAACGCCGAATTGCGTCTTTGCGGAGCACCGCTCAGCAGCGGCGTGAAGACCGTATCGCTATTTTGAAAGAGGCATTGGTCGTGGCTAGGGCAGTCGGTATGGATAGCCCACAGGTAACCGCTGGCCGAACATCTTCAAACGAGGAGCTTTCAGAGTTTATCGATGGCAGCTTGACCTATATGCGGGGCGCTAAAGCAATCGAAGCAGAAATGAAGGTGCTAGAGGCCCGCGAGTCTGACGACCCCTTTATCCCCGAGTTGCGTAGTTCCCAGGAGCAGCTCTCTTTTCTAAAGACAGTAGAGGTGCGACCAGAGAACGTATCAGTGTTCACCTTGGACAGCGTCGCGGAAGTACCTGAAACGCCCATCAAGCCAAAGAAGTCGTTAATCGTCGCGCTTGGAATCGTTCTCGGTGGGATGCTCGGGGTGTTCGTTGCGCTGATTAGGGTGTTAATCCGTCGCGGCAGGTGAAGTTCGCTTCATTCCTTCAAAGAATCGGGTTAGCAGTTCGCTCACAGCTAACGCAACGTTAATGGAATAACTATGTACTATCCTCAAATAGAACATCACGGCGCCAAGGAAGGCGTTACCGGCTCCTGTCATCAACTGCGCATGAATGCCGGCACCAGCCTGCTGATCGACTGTGGCCTGTTCCAGGGCAAAGACGCTTCGATTCCTGATGACCCTGGCGCGGATCGCCTCTCCATAGAGTTTTCGCTGGACACTATAAAAGCGCTGGTGGCCACCCATGTGCACATCGACCACGTCGGGCGCATCCTCTACCTGCTGGCGGCAGGCTTCGATGGCCCCATCCTATGTAGCGAGCCTTCCGCCAAACTCCTGCCGATCGTGCTGGAAGATGCCTTCAAGTTAGGCTTCAGCCGTGACCGGGCAAGGATCGAGAAATACATCCAGCTCGTAGAGCAGCGGATCATCGCGCTGCCTTATGAACAGTGGTTCACCCTGACGGATACGGACGAGCTGCTGGCTCGCATACGGCTGCAGCGTGCAGGGCATATTCTGGGCTCTGCCTACGTCGAGGTCGATCTGGCCTACCCGCTAACAGGAGAGAGCAAGCGCGTCGTTTTTTCTGGCGACCTCGGCGCGCCGCACGCACCGTTTCTGATGCCGCCCGAGCCACCGGAGCGCGCCGACATTCTGGTATTGGAAAGCACCTACGGCGACCGCCTCCACGAAGACCGCAGCAACCGCCGCCATCGGCTCGAAGCCGTCATCGAGAAAGCGCTGGAAAATCAAGGCACCGTCCTGATCCCTGCTTTCAGCATCGGACGAACTCAACAACTGCTATACGAACTCGAAGACATCATCCAGAGCAAGCAAAGCGCCAAGCCCGCCCCTGTAGGGGCGACCTCGCTCGCCAATCACGCCGCAACGCCGTCTGACGAACCCAACTGGCCCGAACTCCCCATCATCCTCGACTCGCCCCTCGCAAGCCGCTTCACCGAGGCCTACCGAAGTCTAAAATCCTTCTGGAACGAAGAGGCCCGCGAACGCATCCAATCCGGACGCCGCCCGTTGGCCTTCGAACAGCTCATTACAATAGACAGCCACGGTGATCATCAGCGCATCGTTAAACATCTGGCCCAGACTGCACGCCCAGCCATCGTCATTGCCGGTGGTGGCATGTGTAGCGGCGGTCGCATCCTCAATTACCTAAAGGCCATGCTGGGGGATAAGCGGCACAACGTATTGTTCGTTGGTTACCAAGCCCAAGGGACCCCCGGACATGCCATCCAGACCTACGGGCCGAAGGGCGGCTATGTAGACCTGGATGGCGAACGCATCGACATTCGCGCTGGCATTACCAGCATCGGCGGCTATTCGGCACATGCGGACCAGAAAGGATTGGTGGAGTTTGTGACCGGGATGCAGCAGTGGCCGACAGAGATAAGGGTGGTGCATGGGGAGCAAAATGCCAAGCAAGCGCTGGCCGACACGCTGAAGGCTCGCTATGCAGAGACCGAAAATCAGATGAAGCTACAGCTGTGAGCGTTTAAGGACAAGTCACTCGCTGAGTGGCTCTTTACCCAGCGTCGTTTGTGGATAGTCTTGTTAGTCGTCAAAGGAAATTTGAATAGTGAAGATTCTCGTAACCGGCGGAGCCGGTTTTATCGGCTCGGCTTTGATCCGATACATCATCGGCAGGACGAACGTCTCGGTAGTCAACCTTGACAAGTTGACCTACGCCGGCAACCTCGAGTCCTTAGACGATGTCTGCGATAACGAGCGCTACGCCTTCGAGCACGTCGATATTTGCGACCGTGCCGAACTCGACCGGGTTTTCCTCGAGCATCAGCCTGACGCAGTAATGCACCTTGCCGCTGAGTCTCATGTTGATCGCTCCATTGATGGTCCGGCAGCTTTTATCGAAACTAATATCATTGGTACGTATACCCTGCTGGAAGCCGCCCGCCTGTATTGGCAAGAGATGAACGACAGCCGAAAGGCAGCCTTCCGCTTCCACCACATCTCCACTGACGAAGTGTATGGAGATCTGGAAGGCCCGGAAGACCTTTTCACTGAGTCCACGCCATACGCGCCAAGCTCACCGTATTCAGCGAGCAAAGCAAGTTCCGATCATCTGGTCCGGGCCTGGCAGCGTACGTATGGCTTGCCGGTACTGATCACAAACTGCTCTAACAACTACGGACCGTACCACTTCCCTGAGAAGCTCATCCCGTTGATCATCCTCAATGCCTTAGAGGGCAGGCCGCTTCCGGTTTACGGCAAAGGAGATCAGATACGCGACTGGCTCTACGTCGAAGACCACGCTCGTGCTTTGTACAAAGTGATCACCGAAGGGCAGGTTGGCGAGACCTACAATATTGGCGGCCACAATGAGAAACAGAACATCGAAGTTGTCCAGATACTCTGCAGTCTACTTGATGAACTCCGCCCTGTAGCGGGGAATACATATGCCAGCCACCTAACCACCTACAAAGACCTCATCACCCACGTCCAGGACCGTCCCGGCCATGACCTGCGCTACGCCATTGACGCCAGCAAGATCCAGCGTGAACTCGGTTGGACGCCGGAAGAAAGCTTCGAGACTGGCATTCGCAAAACAGTTGAATGGTATCTGGCAAACACCGGCTGGATTGAGCACATCAAGACTGGTGCTTATCAGGGATGGCTTGAGAGAAATTACAGCCATAGGCCTGCAAACCCATGAAGATCCTCCTTCTCGGTAAAAATGGGCAGGTAGGCTGGGAGTTACAGCGCGCGCTCGCGCCGATAGGTAGAGTGGTGGCGCTTGACCGCGAGGGCGGAGATGGCCTCTGTGGTGATCTGGCGGACATTGAGGGGTTGCGCCTTACCATTAAAAGTGTGCAGCCAGACATCATTGTCAACGCAGCAGCCTATACCGCAGTCGATAAAGCCGAAAACGAGGAGGCTAAGGCGCTGCAGATAAACCATGAGGCGCCCAAATTTCTCGCCGAAGAAATGCTACAACTCAATGGTTGGCTTGTGCATTATTCGACCGATTATGTTTTTGATGGAAGTGGTGAAAAACCTTGGCGCGAAGACGACGCTACTGCCCCATTGAGTATTTATGGCAAGAGTAAGTTGCTCGGCGAGCAGGCTATAGAATCATCGGGCTGTAAGCACGTGATTTTTCGCACTAGCTGGGTGTACGGCGCACATGGAAACAACTTCGCTAAAACCATGCTGCGCTTGGCGGGTGAGCGGGATCATCTTCAAGTGATAGATGACCAGATTGGAGCACCAACAGGCGCTGATCTCCTAGCCGATGTAACAGCTCACGCGCTGCATCGCGCGGTGGCCATGCCCGAGTTGGCGGGGCTTTACCATCTTACCTCCGCTGGTGAAACCTCCTGGTATGACTATGCGCGCTTTATCGTGAGTAGCGCTCTAAGTCATGGAATAAAGCTCAAGATAGAAAATATTTCACCTATTAGCACCAGCGAATATCAAACCTGCGCCCAGCGGCCGCGAAACTCCCGTTTGGATACCCGAAAATTAGTATCTAATTTCGGATTGCATCTACCGATGTGGCAAGACGGCATAACGCGGCTCTTAAAAGAAGTGAGTGGGAACAGACAATGACCCAGCGTAAAGGCATTCTTCTCGCCGGTGGCTCCGGCACCCGACTGCATCCGATCACTCTCGGTGTCTCCAAGCAGCTATTACCAATCTATGATAAGCCAATGGTCTATTACCCTCTTTCTGTGCTGATGCTAGCAGGAATCCGTGAAATTCTGATTATCAGCACTCCGGATGACTTGCCGAGTTACCAGAAGCTGTTCGGTGATGGAAAGCAGTTTGGCATCAATCTCTCGTATGCGGTGCAGCCATCACCGGATGGATTAGCGCAGGCATTCCTTATTGGAGAAGAATTCATCGGTAATGACGCCTGCTGCCTGATTCTCGGAGATAATATCTTTTACGGGCAACACTTCTCTGAAAACCTGAAAGCTGCCAACTCTCGCATCGATGGCGCAACAGTATTCGGTTATCACGTATCTGACCCTGAGCGATTCGGTGTAGTCGAATTCGATCAGCAGGGGCGGGCGATCAGTATCGAAGAGAAGCCCACAAAGCCAAAGTCGAATTATGCTGTTACTGGCTTGTATTTTTACGATAACCGTGTGGTTGATATCGCCAAGTCAATTAAGCCCTCTGCTCGTGGTGAGTTAGAAGTAACCGATATCAACCGCTTTTATATGGAAAATCAAACTTTAAGGGTAGAAATGTTGGGGCGCGGCTTCGCGTGGCTGGATACCGGAACGCATGAGGCCTTGTTAGAGGCGGGACATTTCGTTCATACCATCGAGCAACGCCAGGGTTTAAAGGTCGCTTGCCTGGAGGAAATAGCCTTTCGCCAAGACTGGATAGGCTCAGACCAGCTGGCTGACCAGGCAAGACGTCTAGAGAAGACAGCTTACGGAAGATATCTTATGACATTATTGTGCGAGCCTTAATAAGTTAAAGCGATGGCGTATCTGACACAGCTAGATAGAGTGATTGGATATCGTTTTATATGTGGTCAAGAAGAATAACGGGCGTCAACGTATATAACACGGCCTGACATGTGTCGGTTTCTACAAACACTAGTCTGGCGTTAGGATTTAAAATCACCTATGATTAACACTAATGAATTCCTGGTGACGGTTGTTGTTCCTACCCATAACCGTTCTAAATACGCGATTTCATGCATAAAGAGCGTCCTTGAGATCGCTTCGGAACAGCTACAGATCGCAGTGCACGATACAAGCGATGATGAGGGTTTGTTAAGGCAGTGGGCTGAAAAGCAAACTGATCCGCGGTTGAAATATGTTCACTGGAAAGAACGGCTTTCAATGACGGATAATCATGAGCGGGCTCTGGATTTAGCTGATGGTTTATATGTCTGTTTAATTGGTGATGACGACACTGTGTCAAGTAAGATCATCGATGCTGCCATTTATGCTGAATCGAAAGGGTTGACGGTACTATCGCCAATAATTAAAGCCTCGTACTATTGGCCAGACTTTCGCTCACGATTTTATGGAGACGCACATGCTGGTCGTATCTATGTCGAGCCCTTTGATGCGCGTATACAAAGCTTCAGTGTAGCTAACCATCTGCATAGAGCTCTTTTATTAGCGTGCCAAGGTACCGAATTTTTGCCCAGACTATACCATGGGCTAGTCTTGAGGCAGACATTAAATGAGTTGCAGAGGAGCTACGGCAAAGTGTTTTTTGGCACGAGCCCGGATGTTTCCGCCGCACTGTTGTTATCTCTTAAAGGGGGCACTTATCACGTTGTTGACTACCCATTTACGATGCCGGGCGGCGCAGGCGGCAGCAATAGTGGACGCAGTGCAAGTGGCCAGCATAAGGGGAATCTGAATGAGGATGCTCATATAAAGCCATTTCGTAATCTTGTGTGGCCTGACGTCATCCCTAAATTCTTTAGTGTCGAAACGGTATGGGCTCAAGCAGCATGGGATACGCTATTAAATACACAAAATGACGCGCTGCTTGAAGAGTTTAATCTGGCAAGATTGTATGTGCTGTGCCTCTTTAGGCACCCCGCATATTGGCGTCTAACTACCTCCTCCTGGAAAAGAGCTAGGAAGTCTGAACACCCCAAGGCACAGGTGAACAATTTTATTAAAGAGTGCTTCAAATTTATATTGGAGCGTACTCGCGCGCTTGCTCTACGATTTAAGGACCCATCTCCGCGTAACGGCAAAAGGGTTCTGGCGGTTGTTGAAGATGTTCAACTTGCACGAAAAGAGCTTGACGATTATCTTTCTGTCGAAGCAAAAAGAATCGGAGGATAGTCGTGCTGGGAATTTATAATGCGACGAAATAGCCTTAGAAAGTTGTTATTGGCCAACTTTTCGGGGCGCATTGTTTATGCAATCTCTAGTCTTGCTGCGCTGCCGCTTTTGGAAAAATATATTGGAGTAGAAGGCGTTGGGCTAGTTGGATTCTTTAACACGCTCCTGATGGTTATCATGGTTCTCGAAGGAGGGTTGACGAGCAATGTCATAAACTTAATCGCTAAGGTAAATTCCAAAGCTGCGCTATCAGCACGTTACGTGTTGTACGGTTTTCAAATCACAAACTCGTACCTTGTAGCCTTCTTGATTTTAGGTTTGATATGTGTGATCGGCGTTCACTTTAGTTCGTCGTTCTTAGCTACTAAATGGCTTGAAGTAGATAACGTTCCTGTTTCGGAGGTTGTTGCTTCAGTGAGGTGGATGGGTATATTCATAGGAGCAAATTTCATCGTTATTGCCGCCCAGGCTGTATTGATAGGGCGTGAAATGCAGGTGCCTCTGAATGTTCTTTATATAGTGTTTTCGTTATCTCGCACTCTCGGTATGGTGGTGTTCTTTTGGGCTGTTGAAAATTCTGCAGGTCCGTTAGCTTATTTCAAGCTTCAGGTTTTATGTCAATTCGCTTACTTAATTGGTTTGCTAGCATTGATCTATGGCCGGGAGCAATGGCGAGTTTTCCTTCAAGCAAAACCTAGTTTTCGCTTTTTTGTAGATGGTTCCAGTTACAGTAGAGATATCTTATTGCTGTCGCTGACATCTATGATCGTCGTTCAATTTGACAAATTTTACTTGTCCGGCTCTGTGCCCCTTACAGAATTCGCGGCTTACACTTTGGCAGCGACGATGGCGAATTTCCCATATGTCATATCTTCGTCACTGTATTCAGTTTTGTTTCCGAGATTTACCGTGCAGCTTGATATAGGGTGCTATCAAAAAGTAGATGACTTATACAGGGCGGCGCTATGTGGTGTTGCAATAATAATGTCGGTCCTATGTGTGTCAGTTTGGCTTTTTTCTATTCACCCCTTAAGGTTAATGTTCAGTCGTGACTTGGCGAACGACATTTATAACGTATTGCCGGTGTTAATCTTGGGGGTCTCGATACAGTCCTTATTGATGGTACCGTTTGCGTTACAGCTAGCTAGTCGTTGGAGTGCGCTTGCACTGCGCATGAACTTGTTCCTGGTTCCAATCTTTATAGCTCTACTGCCGGTTTTGGTAGAAAGATATGGTGCGCTAGGTGCCGCCTATGCTTGGCTGTTTTACAATATCTCGTCGTTAATTGGCATCAATTATTTTATGTTTAAGCGGTTCAGGTATCTAGCTAGCTCGTACTGTGCCCTTTTTAAAGTTTTGGGTTCTGTAGTTCCTGTGGCGGTAGGATGTTTTGTTTTGGTGAAGTATTTCATCGGCATTCAAGGTGATTTTGCTGCGACTGTTTTTGTATTCGCGGTATCGTTGGTATTGGTAATGATAGGCTTTGGATTCTTTAGAAAAGAACTGCTAAAGTTTTCTTGATTAAGTAAAATAAAAGGTGGCAAATGAAAATATTGATACTGGGTGTGAGCGGCATGCTAGGTAGCGCGGTGTATCGTTACTTGTGTTCTAATACTATCCATACCATATTTGGCACAATGAGAAGTGAAGGTGGCAAATACTTAACACCATTTAAAAATGGTAAGATTTTTGAATCCGTTGATGTTCTTCGCTCAGATGAGCTTATTGGCTGCATCAATAAAGTCCAGCCCGATGTTGTTATCAATTGCGTCGGCCTGATCAAGCAGGTCCAGAAAGCTAATGATCCGGTACATGTGTTACCTATAAATTCTATATTTCCCCACAGGCTAGAGAAAGTTTGTATGTTAGCTCGGTCAAGGCTAATACATATAAGTACGGACTGTGTTTTCTCGGGCAAGAAAGGTGCCTATCAAGAAACGGATGTTTCTGATGCCGAAGATCTTTACGGGAAATCCAAGTTCATCGGTGAGTTACGAGAATTTGACCACAGTGTGACACTTAGAACATCTATAATAGGACATGAGCTAAGGAGTGGGAACTCATTAGTCGAATGGTTTCTGTCTCAGTCTGGCGAGGTTAAAGGGTATAAAAACGCGATATTTTCAGGTGTTCCGACTATCGAGTTGGCGCGAATTATCAGTGACTTTGTGATCGATAAGCCAGAGCTATCCGGGCTTTACCATGTATCCGCTGATCCGATAGATAAATATTCGCTTCTAAAGCTAATTTCTGAAGTGTACGGCAAGGATATTGAAATCGTAGCGGATACCGAGCTTTGTATAGATAGGTCGTTAGATTCATCCCGCTTTAGGCTGCTGACTGGCTATAATCCCTTAAGTTGGAAGCAACTCATCCATTCGATGTATTTAGATTTCTGTAAAATGTCAGATACTAAGGTGTCAAAAAATGTTTAATAACAAAGTGTTAATGATTACTGGAGGTACGGGGTCTTTCGGCAATACTGTTCTTAACCGTTTCTTAAGTACTGATGTTAGAGAAATTCGTGTCTTCAGCCGAGATGAAAAAAAACAAGAAGATATGCGTCTGGCTTTATCTAATGATAAGGTCAAATTCTATATTGGTGATGTTCGTGATTACCAATGCCTGTCGCAGGCTACTATAGGCGTAGACTATATCTTTCATGCTGCCGCCCTCAAGCAGGTCCCTTCATGTGAATTTTTTCCTATGGAGGCTGTAAAAACAAATGTTATAGGTACGGAAAATGTACTGAATGCAGCTATCAATAACAATGTAAAACGTGTAGTGGTCCTAAGTACTGATAAAGCCGTTTACCCTATCAATGCAATGGGAATATCTAAGGCGCTGGCTGAAAAAGTATTGATAGCGAAGTCACGTATGATTCCGGAAAATGCTGATACGGTTATATGTGCTACCCGCTACGGCAATGTAATGGCATCTAGAGGGTCGGTTATCCCGTTATTTGTTAATCAAATAAAAGCCAAAGGGGCTTTAACAGTCACAGATCCGCTCATGACCCGTTTTTTGATGTCGCTTGAAGAATCTGTGGATCTGGTTCTGCACGCATTTGAGCACGCTGAGCAGGGGGATATATTCGTTCAAAAGGCTCCGGCATCAACCGTTGGCGATTTAGCTCAGGCCCTTCAGGAAATTTTTTTGGTTAGTAATGAAATAAAGATTATCGGTACGAGGCACGGGGAAAAATTATATGAATCCTTGATTTCCCGAGAAGAAATGGCTAAGGCTGAGGATATGGGCCGTTATTATCGTATACCTGCTGATAATCGAGATCTTAATTACGAAAAATACTCTATGAGTGGGGAGCCAAGCGTTTCGAGTCTCAGTGATTATACATCTCATAACACAAATCAACTTGATGTGGTCGAAGTCAAGAAACTTCTTCTCAACTTGGAATATGTGCAAAATGAGCTAGTTGGCTGGCGCACTTGACCTTTCTAAATCCCAACGGTTTTGGTTGGAAGGATGCCCATCCAGCCAACCAAACCACAGCATCCTAGATGGTGAAAAATTGGCGTTCTATATTATTCCTTATCTTTTCTTGGTTGGGACGTTCTGGTCAGGGCTTTTATTGAAGGTGAAAGTTAGAGACTTGCTGTTGCTATGTTCCGTTCCTGCCGTTGTCCTTGTAGTAATTAGGGGGGATGTGGGCACAGATACAGCAAGCTATATTCAAATTTTGGACTCTATGCAAAATGTTTCCGGCAACCTGTCGGGGTATGGAGTTGAATTCGGTTTTTATATTTTTAAAGTTTTTTTGTATTTAGGCCTTTCGCCTCGTACGGTTGCGCTTTTTATTTCAGGACTTGTGTGTGTGCTCGCTTTGTTTTCATTTTCTAGGCGGCGGGACGATGCGATAGTTTTCACCTTTTTGGTTTTCCCGGTTTTTTTTTATGATATGAGTATGAACGGCCTTCGATACGGTATGGCGTTTTGCTTCGCTAAGCTGGCTGCCGACTATCTCGACGAAAAAAAACTTCCCTTAGCTGTCTTGTTTTTTGTGCTTGCGTTTTCTTTTCACGTTTCTTCATTGCTGGTTTTCGTTCTTCTGGCTATTAGGAAGATTAGTCGTAATGCTTTAGTGGCTTTTGGTGCTCTTGCGCTTATTGGAGCTGCTGTTTCTTCTGATCAGATTCTCTTGAAGATGGCTGCATATGAGTCACTTGAGTCTCCGGACGGGTTGTCAGGTCTTGCTCCGTTAATGATTTCAATTTTGATATTTATGGCTTCGCTTTTTTTTTCTCCCAAAAGCTATATTTATTTGACGTTCCTGCTTGTTTCCGAGCTCTCTTCCTTCGTGTTGGCGAAGTATAGTTATGCTGGCTTGCGACTTCAGTTCTTGATTCTTTTCGTCATGTGTTGTGGTGTTCCTGCTCTGGATGTAATGCACGCTCGGCGGCGGCCTTTTTTTATGTTAAGTCTTATGCTTATCGGAGTGGTCGGTTTCGCCGCATCGATGAGAAATATGGTTAATGGGCAGGGGGAAGGTGAATCACCATTCTTGCCCTATCACTTTTTCTGGGAGGTAAAGTGAAGGCTAGTGTTTCGGTCGTCATGCCACATTTTAACTCGGAGGCCACAATCTGCCGAAGCATTGATTCTGTCGTATCGCAGTCGTTAGCTGTTCAGGAGCTTATAATTGTAGACGACGGTAGCAGATGTACCGCTGACTTAAAAAACTTGGTCGATATGTATTCTGATAAATTAAGCATTCGCTTGATTTTGTCGGATCAGAACAAGGGCGCTTCTTATGCTAGGAACCTGGGGGTTTCGCTGGCCATCGGTGACTATATTGCATTTCTAGATTCAGATGATGTTTGGCATCCGGATAAAATAAAGATTCAATATTATTTTATGTTGGATAATGATTTTTCATTATCTGCTCATGGATATATTGCAAACTTGAATGATCGCGCGTTTCCGGCTATTGGTGCGGTTGCTTACAAAGTCTTAAAAAGACGTCGGTTCGTGCTTGGGAATCCTATTTTCACTCCTACTGTCATGGTTCTTCGAGCCGGGTTCTTTAGTTTCGATCAGCGGTTCCGTAGAATGGAAGATTATAAGTGTTGGTACGAAAACTTCCATCGCACCCGAGTTGCTTCTATTGACCTATTGTTAGCAGGTGGGTTTAAACATCCAATAGGCGCCTCGGGGTTATCTGGCGCTGTTGAGTTGATGCATAAAGATTACGTTGCTGTGCTTAAGAGCTTGTATGCTGAAGATAAGATGGCCTTATATATTTATATGTTCGCTCGATTCGTGGAGTTTTTTAAATATCCAGTTCGTGTTTTTCTACTGAAAATTAGGCGACTAATGTCAGTAAGTTAGTTACGCATTAATTTGTTCGGTGTCTAGAAATAACTATCAGCGTAATCTACAGTTAGATAACTGGCTGCGTATCTAAGATTGTCTTTTTCCTGGCTTGATTGGAGTGTATATGTCACTTGTTAATTACAAGCCCCATGTTGCTGTCCTTCTCGCTGCCTACAATGGTATGCGTTGGATTGAAGAACAGATCGCATCTATTCTTTGTCAGCGCGCAGTTGATGTTGTTGTATACATAAGCGTTGATTTATCATCAGATGGTACTTTAGCCTGGTGTCAAGAATTATCTCAAAGAGATTCAAGAGTTATAGTGCTTCCGGATACCGGTGAGCGATACGGTGGTGCCGCAAAAAATTTTTTCCGCCTAATTAAGGATGTAGATTTTAGCAATTTTGACTATGTATCATACGCTGACCAAGATGATATTTACCTTGAAGATAAGTATCGTGCGGCACATGAAACTATTATTTCGCGTGGCTGTGCAGCTTATTCAAGTAATGCTACTGCCTATTGGCCGGACGGGCGGAAAGTCCTGCTCGTAAAGTCGCAACGTCAGCGCAAGTACGATTTTTTATTCGAAGCAGGTGGCCCTGGATGTAGCTATGTACTTAGAGTGGCTGAAGCCTTAGAGTTCAAGAATTTTTTACTTCACAACTGGCAAAAGACCAATGAAGTCGGTCTGCATGATTGGCTGACTTATGCGTGGTTTCGGTCTGCTGGTAAAAAGTGGCATATTGATAAGCGGTCCTATATCTTGTATCGCCAGCACGGTGGGAATCAGATAGGCGCAAATAACGGAATTTCGGGTATCAGAAGCCGTTTGGCTTTGCTGTCTTCGGGATGGTATCGGAGCGAATTTATGAAAATATCTAATCTAGTGGGGCGTGATGTGCCCGGTCTGCCGGCTAGCTTTTTGGATGAAGGTGCTTTTCCAAAACGCTTTTTAATTTTCAACTTTAATGAGTTTAGACGATCCGCTCGCGACCGTTTGGCATTTGGTTTTTTAGCGTTTTTTGGGTTCATGTAGATGCACACCGTTTTGCTTACTGGAGCAACCGGTTTCTTAGGTCGGGGATTGGTGCGTCAGCTAGGAAATTCCAGTCGATATCACGTCGTAGCTGCGGTGCGTAGCCCTTGCCGCATTGCCGGTTGCAGCCGTGTGCACGCTATAGGTGCGTTCACCAGTACCGTTGACTGGACTGATGTGCTGGCTGGAGTAAATACCGTTATTCACGCAGCTGCACGCGCTCACGTTACGTATTCTGCTGAGTCACACGCTGAATTTCGTGATGTAAATGTCGACGTTACGCTTGAATTAGCAAAGCAGGCATCTACAAACAAGATTAATCGCTTCATCTTTATTAGTTCGATTGGAGTCAACGGTAGTACCAATACTCGGCCATTTTCAGTGTTCGATCAGCCTAGCCCTGCGGAGCCCTATGCTCAATCTAAGTGGGATGCCGAGCAAGGACTCTGGCAGATTCAGGAAGAGACGGGGATGGAAGTCGTGATTATTCGCCCTCCTTTGGTCTATGGCCATGATGCACCGGGCAATTTTGGTAGTCTGGTGCGCTGGGTTGAAAAAGGTGTTCCTCTTCCGCTTGGTTCGGTCTACAACAAGCGCTCCTTAGTGGGAATTGACAACCTGGTTGATCTAATTGTTCGCTGCATTGATCATCCCGCCGCAGCCAATAAGGTATTGCTTGCTGGCGATGGGGAGGATCTTTCCACCACTGAGCTTTTGCGTGCAGTGGGCGAAGCGATGGGCAAGCCCGCACGGCTGATTCCTGTACCGGCTGGCGTGCTACAGCTCGGCGCTACTCTGCTTGGCAAGAAAGCGATGGCCCAACGGCTGCTTGGTTCTTTGCAGGTTGATATCAGCAAGACCTGCGAGCTGTTGGACTGGAAGCCGCCTTATACCGTGCAGGAAGGGCTCCGACGCTGCTTCGAGCGTTCTAATTGATTTATTACCGGGTGCACCCGTGATTCGACTTTTCGACTTTGTTTTTTCGCTAGTGGGCTTGGTGATTGGCTTCCCGGTGTTGCTTGCGCTGACGGTCATCGGTCTGTTCGATACGGGCTCGCCAATCTTTCGGCAAGTGCGCGTTGGTCGCCATCAGCAGCCGTTTACGCTGGTCAAGTTCCGCACGATGCGCGTGGATACCGCATCGGTTGCCACACATCTGGCCAGTAGCGCGTCCATTACCCGCTTCGGCCATTTCCTGCGCAAGACTAAGCTGGACGAGCTGCCGCAGTTGTGGAACGTGCTGAAGGGCGATATGAGCCTGGTAGGGCCACGGCCAGGGCTGTTCAATCAGGAAGAACTGACTGCGGAGCGTGCCACGCGTGGCGTGTTTGATGTGCGGCCAGGGATTACAGGGCTGGCGCAGGTGAGCGAAATCGACATGTCTACGCCGGCACTGCTGGCCGAGACGGATCAGAAGATGATACGCAGCCTGACGCTGGTCGATTACTTCAAGTACATCTTTATGACCGTAGCGGGCAAGGGCGCGGGGGACCGGGTCGTGAAGCGCTGACCTCAGCTGTTTTCGAACTTTTTGTTGTCGAGCGTTGGGTCAGTTAATGAGCAAATGGACTGGGTAACCGAGGCGGATTGCCGTCAGCTCTGGGAAGGGTGGCTTTGTGTTGAGATTGGCTGAAAAACTTCGTGCACGTTTGGTGCGATTGCCCAGGCGCTATAAGCGATTGATTCAGGTATCGACAGATGTCGTGTTGGTCTGGGCTGCGCTTTGGCTGGCATTCTTGGTACGCCTCGGCAATTTTACCTTTGTCGACCCGCTTGGTGGTCACGCCTGGCTCTTTGGTATTGCACCGCTGATTGCAATTCCGTTCTTCATCCGCTTCGGTATGTATCGCGCTGTGATGCGCTATTTCGGCAATGACGCGCTGATGGCCATCGTCAAGGCCGTTACGCTTTCTGCGCTGTTGTTGGCGCTGGCTGTTTATTGGCGTACCGATGCGCCCAAGGTCATCCCACGCTCGATGGTGTTCAATTATTGGTGGCTCAGCCTTTTCCTGATCGGAGGCTTGCGCTTGATGATGCGCCAGTACTTCATGGGTGACTGGTTTTCGGCAGATTCGCTCACCAAGTTCAAGGGCCGCGATGCGAGTTTGCCAAAGGTGGCGGTTTATGGCGCCGGGGCGGCCGGCAATCAGTTGGCGGCGGCGTTGCGTCTGGGGCGGGGAATGCGTCCGGTTGCGTTTATCGATGATGACCCCAATCTCTACAACCGGAGCATTGCCGGACTGCGGGTGTATTCGCCCAAGCATATCCAGCAGATGATCGATGAGATGGGGGCCGACGAGATCCTGCTGGCCATTCCGTCTGCCTCGCGTGCGCGGCGGCGTGAGGTGTTGGAGACGCTGGAGCACTATCCGCTGCACGTACGCAGCGTGCCGGGCTTCATGGACCTGGCTAGCGGACGGGTCAAGGTCGAGGATATTCAGGAAGTGGACATCGCCGACTTGCTCGGGCGCGATGCTGTGCCGCCGCAGCAAGCGTTGTTCGAGAAGTGCATTCTCGGCAAGGTAGTGATGGTGACGGGAGCGGGCGGCTCGATCGGGTCGGAGCTGTGCCGACAGATTCTCTTGAATAAGCCTCAAACGCTGCTGCTGTTCGAGCACAGCGAGTTCAATCTCTACAGCATTCACATCGAACTGGAGCGCACAATCGAGCGGGCCTCTTTGCCTGTGAAGCTGGTTCCGATCCTGGGGTCCATCCGCAATCCTGAGCGGCTGCTGGATGTGATGCGCACCTGGCAAGTGGAAACGATCTACCATGCGGCGGCCTACAAGCATGTGCCCATGGTGGAGCACAACGTGGCCGAAGGTGTGTTGAACAATGTGCTAGGCACCATGAACACAGCCCAGGCGGCAGTGCAGGCGGGTGTAGCCAACTTCGTGCTGATCTCCACCGACAAGGCCGTTCGGCCAACCAATGTGATGGGCAGCACCAAGCGGGTCGCGGAGATGATCCTGCAGGCACTGAGCCGCGAGACGGCTCCGGTGGTGTTCAATGCGGACGGGGCGGTGCATTACGTTAACAAGACACGGTTCACCATGGTCCGTTTCGGTAATGTGCTGGGCTCGTCGGGGTCGGTAATTCCTCGGTTCTATCAGCAGATTCGCAGCGGTGGACCGGTAACGGTGACCCATCCGAAGATCACACGCTATTTCATGACCATTCCCGAGGCGGCGCAGCTGGTGATTCAGGCGGGCTCCATGGGGCAGGGTGGCGAAGTCTTCGTATTGGATATGGGCAAGCCGGTAAAGATCGCTGAGCTGGCCGAGAAGCTGATCCACCTGTCTGGCCTGAGCGTGCGTTCGGAAAAGTGCCCGCATGGTGATATCGCTGTTGAATTCACCGGACTGCGCCCTGGTGAGAAGCTCTACGAAGAGCTGCTGATCGGCGACAACGTGAGCCCTACCGAGCATCCGATGATCATGCGGGCTGATGAGGAGTACGTCACCTGGGATGCGCTGCGTGGCGTATTGAAAAAGCTGCTCAAAGCCGTGGAGCAGGATGATTATCCCCAGGTTCGGGTGCTGCTGCGTGAAGTGGTGAGCGGGTATGTGCCGGAAGGGGAGATCGTCGATCTGATCTATCAGCAGCGGCGCTTGGGGGCGACTGAATAGCGGCTTTGGTGGCGTGTTCGCCCGCGTTCGCTACGGAGCGGGCCTCTCACTTTAGCTGAAGCGGTGCGGCCTTCTTTGGCGAGCCACAAGCATTCAATCTTCCTACGGCCCTACGATGCGCTAGCTTGCTGCCTTGTAAAATAGCTTCCCGACTCGGTCGATGTGATCGATGAGCTGCGGATTGTCGAGTTGGTAAGTGGGGATAGATCGATCTTGTAGGGCAGCAGTAGGCCATCCAACGCCAGCTCTATATCGAGTAGATCCTGATGTGAGAGCTCGTTGCCTATCAAGGTCGATATCTGATCCGGGGCGGTAGTTTCCTTTAGCGCGGGACCCGTAGAGGATCGCTTCGCTGATTCTTGGGAAACGTCGAAGCGTTTGTTAGACCGAATTAACATCATCTCGGGAGAGCCCAGTGCTCTCCAGCATCATGCGGTTTGCTCGGTTCGGCTGTGCATGGTTTGCTCAAGCTCCTTGAGCAGCAGGTGGTGCTTCAATCGGATATTGCTCAAGATTGCTTCGGCGGTTTCCTCGTTGTATGTATGCGAGGTGCGGTTGTGGTCGGTGAGCATTTGCATCTAGGCGTGACCGTCGCTGATTAGGCCCTTGCTGAATGCCTCGCGAATGGTGTCGCGAGAGCCTACAATCCCATCGATACCTTGCCAGACGAGGAAGTCTTTCAGCGTATTCCAACCAAGCTCATAGCAATATTCGAAGCCTTGGATAACGCCGTGCTTTTCCATAAACAGACATGAGGCGGTGGGCTGAAGCCCACCCTACGACCTGCTTGCAGACCGGTAGGATGGATGAAGCGCCACCCATCCTCCGTTACCAAGGCTGATGGTTGGTGCGTTGGCCATCGCATTTTTAAGGCTGTCACGGTGGATGAAAAAAGCGTCATCCACCCTACGGGGCGGCGTGTTAGATGACTCCCCTTTCGCGCAGCCCTTGAACCTGTGCGTCACTGAGCCCAAGTCCAGCTAGGACATCTTCAGTGTGTTCGCCCAACTTTGGACCGCCCGTGCCAAGACGGCCAGGGGTGCGGCTGAGCTTGGGGAGCACGCCCGGCACCTTGAGCGGCCCAGCAGACGTCTGCACCTGCTCGATCATTTGCCGCGCCAGGTAATGTGGATCCTTGACGATATCGGCAGCGGTGTAGGGATAGCCGGCCGGGACGCGCGCTGCCTTCAGCGCCTCGATGACCTCGTCGCGACTGTGTTGAACGGTCCACTCGCCAATCGCCGCATCGATCAACTCAGCGTGCAAGGCGCGACCATCGTTGTGGGCGAAGCGTGGGTCGTCGGCTAGGTCCTGGCGGTCCATCAGTGTCATCAGGCGCTTGTAGATGCTGTCGCCATTGCCAGCAATGATTACATAGGCGCCGTCGTGGCAGAGGTAGGAGTTGGACGGCGTGATGCCGGGCAGTGCGCTGCCGGCCGGCTCGCGGATGTAGCCGAAGGCGTCGTATTCTGGCACCAGGCTTTCCATCATGGCGAATACCGATTCGTAGAGCGCCACGTCGATTTCCTGGCCTTTACCGCTGCGGTTACGCTCTAGCACGGCGAGTAGTACCCCGATCACGCCATACAGCGACGACAGCGAATCGCCAATGCTGACGCCCACTCGCACTGGGGGCTGACCAGGGTAGCCAGTGAGGTGGCGCAGGCCGCCCATGGCTTCGCCAATGACGCCGAAGCCGGGCAGGTCACGATAGGGGCCGGTCTGGCCGTAGCCGGAGATGTGCAACATGATCAGGCGCGGGTTGAGCGCCGACAGCTCGTCCCAGCCAAGGCCCCAGGCTTCTAGCGTGCCGGGGCGGAAGTTCTCCACCACCACATCGGCTTCGGCGACTAGCTGACGGACGATCTCCTGGCCTTCTGCGGCTTTCAGATCCAGCGTCAGGGACTGTTTGTTGCGCGATTGGACGTGCCACCAGAGTGACGTCCCGTCCTTGAGTTTGCGCCATTTGCGCAGCGGGTCGCCAACGCCCGGCGGCTCGATCTTGATCACCTCGGCACCGAACTCGCCGAGCATCTTACTGGCGAAGGGGCCAGCGATCAGCTGGCCCATTTCTATGACCTTAAGGCCATGAAGGGGCAAGCTGTTCTCATTCTGCTCGTTCATCGCAACACCTTATGCCCGGTCGTTTTGTCTTCGAAGGATGACCGAGCGGCACCCTGGGGGCAATTGCGGAATAGCCATGGAAGGTTTTCGAAACGGAGGAGAGACGATTGGCACATCGCGTCGCTTGCAGACCGGTAAACGGGCAAGTCGGTCCGATCTGACTAGGTAGCCGAAGAGGCCAGCCAGGCGCAGTGACTACCCCGCCTGCCGCACCGGCCACTCGCTCAGTTCGCGGAGCTCCAATACCAGCCTTTGACACTGGCGTCCGCCGAGCCGAGCCAGGCTGTGCTAGTCAGTTGGTCTCGTTTGGCGCTCCCGGTCGATCGGGAGAAGCGCTACGGCCGGTTGTCTGATCTGAAGTTCCACCACGCGCTCGATCACTTCGTTTACCGCTTGACGGTCAAGCGGGTTTCCCACCTTGGCATCGGCGTCGTCGCGCAGGGCTCGAATTTCGTCATGAAGCGCTTCCCGCTGCGCGTCGCTTGGGTTGCCATGCAGCGCGTTCCTGAGACACTGCAACAACGTGACCAACACCTGCGGGTCATGGCCACCGTAGATGCGGATCGGCGCGATGATGGTCTGCAGCATGCGGGGCATCTCGAGCTGCGGATAGAAAAGCCGTGGACGACCTCCATCGCAGCAACCGACGTCAAACGGGGGAACGCCGCCAAGCCGTTTTAGCAACACGCCGAGCAGATTGATTGCCCGTATCGCCGTGCCCGGATCGTTGATCGCTGGGCTGATCGCTTTGACCGCTATTTCCGAAATCTGCCGCATGCCGTAAGAGACGTTGGCGCCAGCGAATTCATTGTCGTGAAAGTCGAAGCAGTCGAGCACTTCGTTTGCCTCTGTGTCGCTTAGCCGGGTGCTGAGCTTGATCAGTGGATGCCCTTCGATCAGGAAGAAACCCGGTTCTACCTGAATCATTGCGGTCAGGTTGTGCTTGCGCAACACCTTCCCCAGGCGGCATTCGTTTACCTCGCGCAGGTAACCCGGTCGAGCTGCGGGCAGGCACCACCAGTCGGTGGCGTCGGGAATGTCAGCGACGCCCGCGATGCGGTTTTTGCGCTTCTTTAGATTGGCCGATGCGTCGTTGTAGAGCTGGCTGAGGATCCATTCGACTTGAATTGATTGCGAGACCGAGCGAATGAACACGACGAATAGCGCCATGCAAAACATGCCGAACACCAGTGCCAGCAGTAGCCCGAGTGCAGGCACGCTTGCTGGAGCTTTGCCGTTCAGCGTGCCGATCATCATCAGGCAATAGACGATGCTGCCCAGATAGATGCCCAGTATCACTTGGTTGCGCAGATCGCTAACGAGGCCGGGCAGCACTCGGGGTGACAGGCGCGCCGCGGCACCATTGAGCACGACCATCACCATGGAGAAGCTGAAGACGGTAAGGGAAATGATGCCGGTAATGAGCGTGCTTAGAACCTCCCGGCTGTTGTCTGCATCGACCAAACCGGGTGGCAGCCTGTCGCGAAGGGCGGGAGCAAGGCTGGTCGACTCGAACGCGAGGACCAAGACGGCCAGCACCGCATAAACAGCGGGAATCAGGACCGGGTAAAAGGCGATGCTTTCGGTTACGCGTTTGACCGAACGAAAGAACTTATTAGCTGGCGCAGACATGACTGAGACCTGGCGTGACGGGCGTTTGGCCCTGGCAGGTATATGACCACGGAGCGGGAGGGAGTACGCCTTGGCCGAAGCGTCTATGCTCTATAGCAGCGATGTGTTCCGCGACGGCTTAACGTCTTTGGAACGCTATTTGCCCTGTGTAGCTCGAACGTGAAGTCGCTCAGGCGCTTGGTTTGGTTCGTATGGTTCGCCTGTGAGGCAGGGTTATTCGAGACGATAACAAGACCGACGAATGAGGTGTTCGCCATGAGTGCTGCGTCCCTGTATCCGGTAAGTCCAGAGGTGGCGGCCCAGTCGCTGACCGATGAAGCCACCTACAAAGCCATGTATCAACAGTCGGTGGTCAACCCTGACGGCTTCTGGCGCGAGCAGGCTGAGCGTATCGACTGGATCAAGCCGTTCACCCGCGTCAAACAGACGTCCTTCGATGATCACCATGTCGATATCAAATGGTTCGCCGATGGTACGTTGAACGTCTCGGCCAACTGCCTGGATCGTCATCTCGAAAGCCGGGGCGACGAGATTGCGATCATCTGGGAGGGCGATGATCCGGCAGATCACCGAGAAATCACCTACCGCGAGTTGCACCACGAAGTAAGCAAGTTCGCCAACGCCTTACGCGGACAGGACGTGCATCGGGGCGACGTGGTCACCCTCTACATGCCGATGGTTCCGGAGGTCGCCGTGGCGATGCTGGCTTGCGCGCGCATCGGCGCTATCCACTCCGTGGTCTTTGGTGGTTTCTCGCCGGAAGCCCTAGCCGGAAGGATTATCGACGGCAATTCCAAAGTAGTGATCACGGCCGATGAAGGGCTCCGTGGTGGGAAAAAGGTGCCGCTGAAGGCCAACGTGGATGAGGCGTTGACCAACCCGCAGACGCACTGCGTGCAGAAGATCATTGTGGTGCGGCGCACTGGCGGCGACATCCGCTGGCACCCGCATCGCGACATCTGGTACGAGGACCTGATGCGCGTGGCTGGGGATGTTTGTGCGCCGAAGGAAATGGGCGCGGAAGAACCCCTGTTCATCCTGTACACCTCGGGTTCCACCGGTAAGCCGAAGGGCGTGCTGCATACATCCGGTGGTTATTTGCTCTACGCGGCCCTGACCCACGAGCGGGTATTCGATTACCGCCCTGGTGAGGTCTATTGGTGTACCGCCGACGTCGGTTGGATCACCGGGCACAGCTACATCATCTACGGTCCACTGGCCAACGGTGCCACCACCCTGATCTATGAGGGTGTACCCAACTATCCGGATGTCACGCGAATCGCCAGGATCATCGACAAGCATCAGGTGAATATCCTCTACACCGCGCCGACTGCGATTCGTTCGATGATGGCCGAAGGCCCGGCTGCGATGGAGGGGGCCGACGGGTCGAGTCTGCGCTTGCTCGGTACTGTGGGGGAACCGATCAACCCTGAGGCCTGGCATTGGTATTACGAGACGGTCGGCAAATCGCGTTGCCCGATCGTCGATACCTGGTGGCAAACCGAGACGGGCGGCATTTTGATCAGCCCGCTGCCAGGCGCGACCGCACTGAAGCCAGGCTCCGCAACTCGCCCCTTCTTCGGCGTAGTGCCCGGCCTGGTGGACAATCTCGGCAACCTGCTCGAAGGGGCAACGGAGGGCAATCTGGTCATCCTTGATTCCTGGCCTGGGCAGATGCGCAGCATCTATCGAGACCACGATCGCTTCGTCGATACCTACTTCAAGACCTTTCGCGGCATGTATTTCACTGGCGATGGTGCCCGCCGTGATGAGGACGGCTACTACTGGATCACCGGGCGAGTCGATGATGTGTTGAACGTTTCCGGACATCGCATGGGCACCGCTGAAATCGAAAGTGCGATGGTCGCCCACCGCAAAGTGGCCGAGGCGGCGGTGGTTGGCGTACCGCATCCGCTCAAAGGGCAAGGCATCTATGTGTACGTGACGCTGGTGGCGGGAGAGGAGGCTTCGGATCAGTTGCGCCAGGAATTACAACAGTGGGTCCGTAAGGAAATCGGGCCGATTGCGGTGCCCGATGTCATCCAGTGGGCGCCGGGCTTACCCAAGACGCGTTCAGGCAAGATCATGCGCCGCATCCTGCGCAAGATCGCCACAGACGAACACGACGCATTGGGGGATATTTCGACCTTGGCTGATCCCGGCGTAGTGCCGCAGCTGATCGAAACCCACAAGCAAATGCGTCCGATGAATTGAACGGTCGGCGGCGATCGGCTCTCGGCCGGTCGCCGCCACCGACTGTCAGCCGTTTGTCAGCGAGCGTTGCGACTCCTCGTTGGCGGCCGGTTTTTCCTTCGGGACACCGGCAACCTTCACCTCGGGAAAGCTGCCACCGATGAACTCGACACTGCGGGTCGGGAAGGCAAATTGCAGGCCCATCTCACGGATGCCGTCGAGTAACTGCAGGTTGATCTCTTGCTGGGCGTCCATGTAGGCGTTGTAGTCCGAGACCTGCATGATGTACACGACTTCGAACGTCAGCTGGCTGTCATCGAAGGCAAGGAAATGCGCCCGGTCAAAGTTTGCGTTCTCCACCCCCTCAACGATCCGCCTCACCAGCGCTGAGACTTCGCGCACCTTGTCCGACGGCGTGTTGTAGGTAATGCCAAACTTGAACACGATACGGCGCGTGTTCATGCGCTTGTAGTTGTGCAGGGTCTGCTTGAGCAGATCGGCATTGGAACAGACGATCTGTTCGCCGCTGAGGGCGCGAATTCGTGTCGTCTTCAGCCCGATGTGCTCGATATTCCCCGCGACTGCACCAAAGACGACGAAGTCGCCGATCTCGAAGGGCTTGTCGACGCCGATCGACAGCGAAGCGAAGATATCGCTGAGCAGCGTCTGTACCGCAAGGGCAATGGCAATACCGCCTACGCCAAGACTGGCGACCATCGCCGTGATGTCGACGCCCAGGTTCGCCAAGATCGAGAGCAGCATCATCGTCCAGATCACGATCCGGATCATGATCCCGATGATCGTCGTAGTGACTGGGTTTCGAGCTTTGCCGTCGTGAGTCAGGCTTTCCATCCACAGGCGAACGGCCGTATCCATCCACAGTGCAAGCTGGAACGCGAGCGCGATGAACCAGCCGTGGGACATCGCCGTTTCCCACCGCTCTGGCAGCTCAACGACCTTGAGGGCGATCAGCAGCGATAGGGCAATCAGTAGTATGTGGCTGGTGCGGCTGAGCATCTCCGCGGCAAGGCCAACGAAACCGCTTCTGGAGCCTTTTGCCATCTTGCGAAGGCGGTTGGTTATGATCCGCAGGATGGTCTGCAGGATGAGATAGCTGGCAATCGTGATGCCAGCAATTATGGCGATGTTGATCCAAAGGCCTTCGTTCAACACCACATCCCAATTGATCAAGTGGTTTCCTCCCGGTATGCGCGACCAAGCGCTTAAGCAGTGGCTCCTTTTTCAGTAGCCACTGCGGCGCATTAGTTCCCACGATAAGGGTAGGCCAAACGAGGATGGGGCGCGGTGAGGGCGCGTGCTCTCAGCGAAGCGGCACGAGCCCGTTCAGATCCTGATAACCGCCAGCGTTGATCACTTGGCTATAGCCCAGTTCCTGAAGCAGATCCTGCGCGGCTTCCGCTCGGCGGCCGCTACGGCAGTAGAGGACTACGGGAGCATCTTTGTCCGGAGCAATCGCGGCAATGCGCTCAGCAAGATTCTCTGTCTCGATACGTGTTGCACCGGGTAGGGCACCTTCGGCGAACTCCTGTTCGGTGCGCACGTCGATCAAGACGGTGTTCGCGTGCTGCAAGGCTTTCAACGCGGCAGACTGATCGACCTGGGCAGCAATGGCTGCAGTGGTCGTTACCGTTGCCATCAATGCAATCAACAGTCGGTACAGGTTTTTCATTGGTTCCCTCATTCTTGCAGTCTTAGCTGATCAGTCGAGTGAGGTTCGGCAGGATCAGAATCACCGCGGTGGCGAACAGGATCATCGTAGCCTGCCTGACCTTTTTGTGTTTAAACATGATGGCGGCCTTTTGATTTTTCTGATTGTTCTGGCGGAGCAACTTAGCTGTTACAGAGCGGGCGCTAGCTTGGCGAGTTCTGGTCTAAGCTTCAGCTTAAACAAAGCAATATGCGGGCCATGAAAAAATGATGAGGATGTACCGAACGTTGTCGTTCGGGCGACGGTTCGCGGGCGAGCGGGCAGGTGGCCTGGTTTCGCCGCGGGGCACTCTGCCTGTCAGGGCGGTTCGGTTTAGAGCGCTGGTGCACCTGGTCTGCCGCTGACGCTGGTTTTATTCGGGGGCGTCGTCGGGACGAGGCTTTTGCTCCATGGCCTGGCAGAAGCCACTCGGGATGTTCGCTTGCCGCATCGCCAACTCAAATGGCTACTGACTCGATTGGAAACGTCTATTTTTTTGCAGCTTCAAATACGGGTGGAATCGAAACACTAAGGTAGCGGTGGGGCCGTTCAGCGCTGCGCTCATCCTGGTGAAGGACGTGGCCTATGACCGGCAGCTGAGCGCGATTCTGGACGGATTCTTTGCGGCAGAAACGACAAAGCCCCGACAGGCGGGGCTTTGTGTTTGATCTGGCGGTGAGGGTGGGATTCGAACCCACGATACGATTTCTCGTATACACACTTTCCAGGCGTGCTCCTTCAACCGCTCGGACACCTCACCGGGTCTCGAAAGACGCGATGTCCTTCGAGGCGCGCTAATGTAGCGGAAGAGCATGCGGATGGCAAAAACTTTTTTAGTTTTTTCATGCGCTTAAGGGCTTGTTGGAAATCCCGACAGGCGCGCGTGGCAATGAACCTATCGTTGCTCTAGGGTTCGAACTACAAAGAAATGCTGTGCCTGTGCGCAATCATGCGTGGTGAATATTGAGAGCCAGGAAAGGCTTTGATGAAGTTATTCAAAACAAAGCGTAAACGGCCGGAGGTGGTAGAGATCGCCACCAAGCGTCGTCTGCACGTCAGCCACTTAGAGCTCGGGATGTATATCTGCGAGCTGGATCGCCCGTGGCGGCAGACAGACTTTCTCTTTCAAGGCTTCCCCCTGCTTAAGCTGGAGCATATCCACGCGGTGCGCGAACGCTGTGATTACGTGTTCGTTGACGACACACGGCGCGTGCTGATCGATCAGGGCCAAATGATTGTGCCAACGGCGACTCCGCTGCGCGTGACGCGCAAGATGGCCCGCATTCCGCTCTCGCTTGAGGTGCAGGAAGCACGAGAGGCCTATCTCAGCAGCAGCTTGGTTCTGGACCAGGTGCTACTGGACGTCCAGCAAGGGCGGGCGATCGATACTAAGGCCTGTCAGGCACTGGTTAAGCGAAACCTCGAAAGCATGCTTCGTAACGAAAGCGCCATGCTCTGGCTGACGCGCCTGAAGTCACAAGATCTCTATACAAGTCTGCATTGCCTTTCTGTATCCATTCTTGCCATGGGATTTGGCACGCACCTTGGATTGGCCGACGATAAGATTGAGCTATTGGGCATCGCTGGGCTGCTGCACGACGTGGGCAAGATGAAAATCGACCCGACGATCCTGAACAAGCCAGGCAAGCTGACCGAGGAAGAATTTCAGCACATCAAGCTGCACCCGACGTTTGGTTATCAGGCCTTGTGCAGCCAGGAAGACATTCCTGCCGCTGCGATTCAGGCGGCGCACGGCCATCACGAACGGTTGGATGGAAAGGGTTATCCGCAAGGGCTCGCGCATTACCAGATCCCGTTCACGACCCGGGTGATCACCATTGTTGACGCCTTCGATGCGATTACCAGTCATCGAGCTTATGACGACGCACGCCCGATCCAGACGGCGTATGACGTGTTGCGCAGCAGTGCCGGGCAGCAGTTCGACGAAGCATTGGTGCATGAGTTCATCCGCTGGCTCGGCGTGTTTCCGGTCGGAACTTTGGTGGAACTGCACACGGGTGAGGTTGGGTTGGTGCTTGAGAAACACCCACATTTGCACCTCAGGCCGAAGGTGGTCGTATTACGGAGCTCGAACAAGACGCCTTGCGAGCCTCGATATCTGGATCTGTCCCAGTTGACTGTCGATGCCGATGGGACGCCATATCGGATCAGTAGCGGGATCCCGGATGGGTCCTATGGACTGTTTATTGCTGATCCGCAATTGCAGCGGATCCTGCATCCCGAGCTGCTTGCCGTCCTTGAGCTCGAGCCGGAGTCGGTCGACGACTAACCGTGCTCGCTTTTCCCGCTGACGCCCGTCCAGCGAAGGTTGCGAACCATGACTTGTCGGTCAGTCACGATGCTTTACCTCTTGAGTTCTGCTGGGTAACGTCTGCGAACTTTTAACAAGGAATATTCATCATGAGTGATCTGGTTTCCTACGAACTCGAAGACGGTATCGCTACGCTGACGCTGAATAACGGCAAGGTCAACGCGCTGTCTCCGGCCATGTTCGACGCGCTCAATGCGGCTTTCGACCGTGCCGAGCAGGACCGCGCCGTGGTGATCCTCACTGGCCAGCCGGGCATCCTGTCCGGTGGCTATGATCTCAAGGTCATGACCTCAGGGCCAGAGAACGCCATTGCGCTGGTGACCACGGGCTCGAAGTTCACGCTGCGAATGCTGGCTCATCCTTTCCCGATCGTCGCGGCCTGTCCGGGGCACGCGATTGCCAAAGGCGCCTTCCTGCTGCTCTCGTCGGATTACCGCATTGGTGTCGAAGGCGCGTTCAATATCGGCCTCAATGAAGTACAGATCGGTATGACCATGCACCATTCGGGTATCGAACTGGCTCGAGACCGTTTAACCAAGCCTGCCTTTCAGCGATCGGTGATCAACGGTGAGATCTTTAATCCGCAAGCTGCAGTCGAGGCGGGTTTCCTCGACAAGATAGTCCCAGCCAGTGAGCTGATGGATGCCGCCAAAGCGGCGGCGGCCCAGTTGAAGAAGATCAACATGACCGCGCACAAGAACACCAAGCTCAAGGCACGCAAGGCCTTGCTCGAAACCTTGGAACGGGCCATTGAGCTCGACCAGCAGCATTCAGTCGTGTCCTGAAGAGAATTTTCGCCGGGCCGCCCATTGCTGGCGGGCCTGCGTTTAAACTGCGCATGCAACGCCCCGCTATGGCGGGGCGTTTTATTTCCTATTCGTGTCGCCTCCCAGGAGAGTCCTGATGTCCGCCCCGCACACCCCGGTAGAACGCGCTGATTTCGACCAGGTCATTGTTCCCACTTTCGCACCCGCCGCTTTCATTCCCGTGCGTGGCCAGGGTTCACGAGTGTGGGATCAGAGCGGGCGAGAGCTGATCGACTTTACCGGTGGCATTGCCGTCAATGTGCTCGGACATGCCCATCCGGCGCTGGTAGCAGCGCTGACCGAACAGGCTGGCAAGCTCTGGCATATCTCCAACATCTTCACCAATGAGCCGGCGTTGCGTCTGGCCAAAAAGCTCACTGCAGCGACCTTTGCCGACCGGGCGTTCTTCGCCAACTCCGGCGCCGAGGCCAACGAGGCGGCCTTCAAGCTGGCGCGCCGCTTCGCGCATGACAACCACGGGCCGGAGAAATGCGAGATCATCTCCGCAATCAATAGCTTCCACGGCCGGACGTTGTTTACCGTGACGGTGGGCGGCCAGCCGAAATATTCCGATGGGTTCGGGCCCAAGATTCAGGGGATCAGCCACGTCCCCTATAACGATCTTGATGCGCTCGCCGCGATGATTTCGGACAAGACCTGCGCCGTGGTGCTGGAACCGATTCAGGGCGAAAGTGGTGTTGTGCCCGCTGATCAGGCTTATTTGGAAGGTGCTCGCAAACTGTGTGACCAGCACAACGCGTTGTTGATCTTCGATGAAGTCCAGACCGGTATGGGCCGTACCGGCGAGTTGTACGCCTACATGAACTATGGCGTCACGCCGGACATCCTGACCAATGCCAAGAGCCTTGGCGGCGGCTTTCCGATTGGCTTGATGCTGACCACCGATGAGATCGCTGCGCATTTCAGCGTGGGTACTCATGGCACCACCTATGGCGGCAACCCGCTGGCGTGCGCCGTGGCCGAGGCGGTTGTCGATATTGTCAACACGCCGGAGGTGCTGAATGGCGTGAAGGAACGGCACGAGCGCTTCAAGCGTGGTCTGCTGGAGATCGGCCAGCGGCATGGCCTGTTCAGCCAGGTCCGCGGCATGGGCATGCTGATCGGCTGTGTACTTGATGACGCTTGGAAAGGTCGCGCGCGCGAGATCTTCGATGCGGCTGAGCGCGAAGCGCTGATGATCCTGCAGGCCGGACCCGATGTGATCCGCCTGGCCCCGAGCTTGATCATCGAAGAGGCCGATATCGCTGAGGGGCTGGCCCGTTTTGAGCGTGCTGCGGCAAAACTGAGCCAGGCCTGAGGCATAGACTTTGAAACCGGCAGGGCAGTGATTTGTCTTGCTTTTTTTTCCTTATCGAGAGTGTTGAGTATGAGCGACAGCCTGCAATTGATCCTTGAAGACGTAGACGGCACCCAGCTTGAGACGTCGTGCACCCGTTTTGCCGTGATGTGGCAGGGTCGGGAGGTCTGGATTCAGCAAGTCGGCAACAACCAGCTGATGATCGGTGTTGACGTGGAGGACGGCGACACTGAGTACGCCAATCTGCTGCTGCGTCCGCTGGCGACCAACTTGGTCAGCCTTGAGCTTGAGATGGAGCCGGTTGAGTCCGGCGAGGATGAGCACGTTCATGGTCCAGACTGTAACCACGACCACTGACGGCTCCGAAATGCCGACGCTGGGTCGGCTATTGGCGCTGACGGTTTCGGGTGAGGTGCCGGCGGAGAGCGTCCAGTTCACTGATGGCGGGGCCCGGCTGCAATGGCTGGGAGAGGGTGCCTTAGAGGTCACTCCGGCGCGCGGTCAGGATGTGGGACTTGATCTGGTGCTATCGGCGGGCGTGCATGGCTGTGAAGTCATTCCGATTGAGCTACTGGATCGCTTGATACGGGCGATCGCGCGCAACGAGATTCGCCCCCGCGCGCGGCTGTTGTTGCTGTTCTGCAACCCGCCCGCCATGCGGCAGGGCGTGCGTCGTTTAGGTCAGGATCTGAATCGGCTTTTTTGTGGCAAGCACGCGGCGAGCGAACCTGGCGACGAGACGCGCCGCGCGGCGCAGCTGGAGGAGTGGGTTGCAGCGTTTTTCCAAGAGCCTGGCCGTCGGCGCTGGCATTACGACCTGCACTCGGCCATGCGTGCATCGGTGCTGCCGCAGTTCGCCGTCTGCCCTTGGGTAGACGGTCGCGAAGTCGCCCCGCAAAGCCTGACACGTCTTCAGCACGCTGCGGTCGATGCAGTGCTATTTCAGGAAAAGCCTTCCGGTACCTTCAGTGCTCACACGGCGACGCGACATGGAGCTGAGGCTTTTACGTTGGAAATGGCCGAAGCCCCAGAGGGCGTATGGCCTCAGTGTCTAGACGAATTCCTGCAGACCGCTCGGGGCTGGATCGAAGCGGTTGAACCGGTACGGGACGAGTCGCACCATCGGCCCTTGCTGAAGTTTCGGCTGGCGCGTGAAATCATCAAGCAGAGTGACCAGTTCGTTCTGCGGCTCCCTGCTGATATCCAGAACTTTGCCCCGCTGTCGCCCGGCACTCTGCTGGCGGAGGACGAGCAAGGCGTGCGCTGGATGGCGGACGAGCAGGATGCGCGGATCCTGTTTCCGTTATCGGATGTTGCGATCGGCGAACGTGCCGGGCTGATCGTCGTTCCACGTGACTGAGCTGCGATCTATTTGATCTCTTTACGGCGTAACTGTCTCAACGCGAAGCTTTGGCTTTCGCTTCGAATTGGCGGTAGCCGCTTTGAAAAACCTACCGCCCCAGGGCGCGCCTTTTACACCGGGCTCTGGAGCG
This sequence comes from Pseudomonas sp. 10B238, assembly GCF_000970615.1. Lineage (NCBI taxonomy): Bacteria > Pseudomonadati > Pseudomonadota > Gammaproteobacteria > Pseudomonadales > Pseudomonadaceae > Pseudomonas > Pseudomonas sp. 10B238. The sequence goes on along the minus strand of NZ_KQ033938.1, from coordinate 138,919 downwards.
GTTCTGCTTTTTGATTAGTGTGGGGGGATGCTGGCTCGGGGCGCCGCTTTCGTTTTTGGCCAGCAAGACGGCCCGCTTTCGCTAGCGGGGCGGGCTTCCCGTGCGAGCGGGTTTGGAGCAATTACCGCTCGCGTAGCAGAAGCCCGATCAGACGCCCGCTCGCGGATTGTCGAGCGAGTCGTTGCCGGTCACTGTCGCAGTGCCGGTGGCCGCCTGGGCATTGGTTTTCAGGCGCACGTCATCTGCCTCACTGCGCTCGAGCGGCATGCTTCGTGAATTGCCCTCGGCCATTCTGGCTTGTTCGTTCACCTCACTGAGTATGCGCTTGGCTTCGCACTGGCCGGAAACGCCTCTCGCCAATGCCATCCCGCCTACCGCCAGCTGCAGGACGCCACCCAAGCCGCCGCGCCCAAGGCCTTTACCAAGGAAGTACAGGCCGCCGATAATCGATGCTGCGCGCTCCCAGCCGTGCACGTTGTGTGAAGCTTGGTCAGATGTCCTGCTCATGGGTAATCACTCCGAAACGATGGTGTGATAGATGACCCCTGCGCGCGGGTCTCGTTCCGACCGCAAGTCGGCAAGGCCGCGCCGCCAGCAAGGAGCGGGCGGCAGCCGTGCAGCACCGCTGCTAGCGGGTTGTCATGTCGAAGACCTTGAGCACAAAGGCATATTCCAGCGCCACGTCCTTCAACGCCTGATAACGACCGCTCATGCCGCCGTGTCCGGCACCGAACTCGGTTTTCAGTAGCAGTAGGTTGTCGTCTGTCTTTTGGGCGCGCAGCTTGGCGACCCATTTGGCAGCTTCCCAGTACTGCACGCGGCTGTCGTTGTAGCCAGCGACCGCAAGGATTGCCGGGTAAGGCTGGCTGCCTACGTTCTCATAGGGCGCATAGGCCTTGATGCGCGCATGCACCTCGGGCTGATTCGGGTCGCCCCACTCGTCGTACTCGGTCACTGTCAAAGGCAAGTCGGCGTTGAGCATGGTGTTCAGGACGTCGACGAATGGCACTTCGGCGATCGCCGCACCGAAGAGGTCCGGCCTCAGATTGAGCACGGCGCCGATTAGCAGACCGCCGGCGCTCCCGCCGCTGACGGCGAGTCGAGCCGGTTCGGTGTAGCCGTCGGTTATCAGTTTCTCGGCGCAGGCAATGAAATCGCTGAAGGTGTTCGGCTTGTGCTCCAGCTTGCCAGCCCGGTACCAGGCCTCGCCAAGGTCACCACCACCTCGGACATGGGCAATGGCGAAGATAAAGCCGCGATCTAGCAGTGACAGTCGGGCGTGGGAAAACCAGGGGTCCAGGCTGTGGCCGTAGGCGCCGTAGCCATAAAGATACAGGGGCGCGGGTTTGCCAAATTGCTCTCTACGACCGACCAGGCTGATCGGCACCTGAGTGCCATCGTCGGCTGTTGCCCAGATACGTCGGCTCTCATAGGCATCGGCATCGAAGGGGCCTTCGACCGGAGTCTCCTTGAGTACCTCCTGCTTACCGTCGGAGAGGTTCAGCTGGCGAATCTGAGCCGGGCGGTTCAGTGCTTCGTAGCGCAGCCGGATAACCGGGCTATCGAATTCAAGCGTGTTGTGTACATGGAGGCTGTAGGCTGCATCCGGCAGTTGCAGCCGGTAGGGCGCGCCGGTTGATGGGCGAACCTCGATGATAGGAAGCCCGGCCTCGCGCAGGCTCAGCGTGACCGCGTCGGCGTTCAGGCTGACGTCTTCCAGCATCACCGAGTCGCTGTGGCCGATCAGCTCTTGCCAGTGCTCGCGTTGCGGGGTGCGCTCCGGTGCCTGATGCAGGGCAAAATTAATACCGGCCTGGTTGCTGCGGATCAGCCAGCTCCATTCGTCATCGAGAAGGCCATGGTCGGGGTAGTACTCGTGGTCGTCTTGGCGGGGAGCAAGACAAATCCAGTTTCCGTCGGGCTCATCCGCTGACAGCACCCAGGCTTCGCTGGTTGTCTTGCTGTTCGAAAGGATCACCAGTTGGCGTTCGGAGCTGGTCCGGTAGCAGTGCACGAAATAGCGCCCGTCCGGATCGTGGTAGACCTCCGTGCGCTCCTTGTCGCCCAGCCGGTGGCGGTAGATCTTGTGGGGTCGATGGGTGTCGTCCAGCTCGCCGAAGAACAGAGTGCTGCTATCGTTAGCCCAGGTCATGCTGCCGTCGCAGTCATCAAAGGGCAGGGCGGTCACTTCGCCTGTGCTCAGATCCTTGACGAACAGTTGATAGATCTCGTCGCCCTGAGTATCGAGGCTGTAGGCCAGTTTGCAGTGATCTTGGCTGACACTGAACGCACCTAGCGAGAGGAAGCCACCTGCCGCCAATTCGTTGGGATCAAGCAGCAATTGCTCCTGATTTTCATCGACGTTGAATGAGCCATCTGCCGGCCGTGGGCATCGGTAATGACGCGGATACTCATCACCCGCCGTGGTGCGCTGGTAATACAGCCAAGGGCCCCAGGGCGACGGCAGCGAAAGGTCGGTCTCACGGATACGGCCTTTAATCTCTTGAAACAGCGATTCACGCAGTTGAGCTTGGTCAGCCAGCTGTTCTTCCAGATAGGCGTTCTCTGCCCTCAGGTATTCCAGCACCTCGGGTGCGTCGCGGTTTTCCAGCCATTTGTACGGGTCCGGGCCTGTATCGACGCGGGCAATGGGGGCGGACATGCATAACTCCTGAAGCGCGGCTGCGAACTTGCGCAGCTGTACGAAATTTGGATAACAGCGCCGAGTGTACAAGGTGCCCAGACAGTTGTGACGGTGCGTGAAGGCGGTGGTCTATCAACGATGTGGCTGGCGATCAGCTGCATGAATGACCGTCCATGCAATAAAAGCTGGGCCTGCTGGCCGCGCGCGAGCCTGGTCTTAGCTAGGCTTATTGGTCTCGTTCGGGGTGAAGCGTCTTTGCAGCTTGGCCTGTCGATTGACATTCCGGTGCTTTTCAAAGAAGGTGTGCTCACCCAAATCAAACGGGCGTATGAATCGAGCGTTTGCCACGCAAATGCCGTCAGCCCGGTTTATCGTGTCGGTGGGTGTCGTTTCACCGGTAACGGTGACGGTCTTCGGACCGATGACGTGCGACACGTAACGTTCAGCTTCCATACCGTGGAGATCAGTTGATGATTTACGAAGGTAAAGCCATCACGGTTAAGGCTCTTGAGAGCGGCATCGTCGAATTGAATTTCGACCTCAAGGGTGAGTCCGTCAACAAGTTCAATCGCCTCACCCTCAACGACCTTCGCCAGGCAGTCGACGCCATCAAGGCCGACGCTTCGGTCAAGGGCGTCATCGTCACCAGCGGCAAGGATGTATTCATTGTCGGTGCGGACATCACCGAATTCGTCGATAACTTCAAGATGTCCGATGAGGAGCTGGTCGCCGGTAACCTCGAAGCGAACAAGATCTTCAGCGATTTCGAAGACCTCGGTGTCCCGACCGTCGCGGCCATCAACGGCATCGCGTTGGGTGGTGGTTTCGAGATGTGCATGGCCGCTGATTACCGCGTCATGTCCACCGTCGCCAAGGTCGGTCTGCCGGAAGTGAAGCTGGGCATCTACCCGGGCTTCGGCGGTACCGTTCGACTGCCGCGTCTGATTGGCGTGGACAACGCTGTCGAGTGGATTGCGTCCGGTAAGGAAAACCGTGCCGAAGATGCGCTCAAGGTTCGCGCCGTAGATGCCGTGGTTGCCCCCGAGCAGCTGCAAGCCGCCGCGTTGGATCTGGTCAAGCGCGCCATTTCTGGTGAGCTGGACTACAAGGCCAAGCGCCAACCAAAGCTGGACAAGCTCAAGCTCAACGCTATCGAGCAGATGATGGCTTTCGAAACCTCCAAGGGTTTTGTGGCTGGTCAGGCGGGCCCGAACTATCCGGCGCCGGTCGAAGCGATCAAGACCATTCAGAAAGCCGCCAATTTCGGCCGCGACAAGGCGATCGAAGTTGAGGCCGCTGGCTTCGTCAAACTGGCCAAGACCTCTGTTGCGCAGAGCCTGGTTGGTCTGTTCCTGAGCGATCAGGAGCTGAAGAAGAAGGCCAAGGCGTATGACAAGCAGGCCCGTGACGTGAAACTGGCTGCCGTGCTCGGCGCCGGCATCATGGGTGGCGGTATCGCCTATCAGTCGGCTGTCAAAGGCACGCCGATCCTGATGAAGGATATCCGCGAAGAAGGCATCCAGATGGGGCTGAACGAGGCCTCCAAGCTGCTCGGCAAGCGCGTCGAAAAAGGTCGCCTGACTCCGGCGAAGATGGCCGAAGCCCTCAATGCCATTCGTCCCACCATGTCCTACGGCGACTTCGGTCACGTCGACATCGTCGTCGAAGCCGTTGTCGAAAATCCGAAGATCAAGCAGTCCGTGCTGGCTGAAGTCGAAGGCCTGGTGCGTGATGATGCGATCATCGCCTCTAACACCTCGACCATCTCCATCAGCCTGCTGGCCCAGGCGCTCAAGCGTCCGGAAAACTTCTGCGGCATGCACTTCTTCAACCCGGTGCACATGATGCCGCTGGTGGAAGTGATTCGTGGCGAGAAGACCAGCGAAACCGCGATCGCCACCACCGTTGCCTACGCCAAGAAAATGGGCAAGAGCCCGGTCGTGGTCAACGATTGCCCGGGCTTCCTGGTCAACCGCGTGCTGTTCCCGTACTTCGGCGGCTTCGCCCGTGCCATTGCTCACGGTGTGGACTTCGTCCGTGCTGACAAGGTGATGGAAAAGTTCGGCTGGCCCATGGGCCCGGCGTATCTGATGGACGTCGTCGGCATGGACACTGGCCACCACGGCCGTGACGTGATGGCTGAAGGCTTCCCGGATCGTATGAAGGACGACACTCGCACGGCTGTCGACGTCATGTATGACGCCAACCGCCTCGGCCAGAAGAACGGCAAAGGCTTCTACGTCTACGAGATGGACAAGAAGGGCAAGCCGAAGAAGGTGGTCGATCCGCAGTCCTACGAGCTGCTCAAGCCGGTGGTCAGCGAGACTCGCGAGCTATCCGACGAGGACATCATCAACTACATGATGATCCCGCTGTGCCTGGAAACGGTCCGCTGCCTGGAAGACAACATCGTCGAAACCGCTGCCGAAGCTGATATGGGCTTGATCTATGGCATTGGTTTCCCTCCCTTCCGTGGTGGTGCACTGCGCTACATCGATTCGATCGGTGTCGCCGAGTTCGTGGCCTTGGCCGACAAGTACGCCGACCTGGGCCCGCTGTACCAGCCGACTGCGAAGCTGCGTGAAATGGCTGCCAACGGCCAGAGCTTCTACGGTTAATTGAGGAATAAAGAGATATGAGCCTTAATCCGAGAGACGTCGTCATTGTCGACTTCGGCCGTACCCCGATGGGTCGTTCCAAGGGCGGCATGCACCGCAATACCCGCGCCGAGACCATGTCCGCGCACCTGATCGATGGCTTGCTGGCACGCAACTCCAAGGTCGACCCGGCCGAAGTGGAAGATGTGATCTGGGGCTGCGTCAACCAGACCCTAGAGCAGGGTTGGAACGTGGCCCGCATGGCCTCGCTGCTGACCCGCATCCCGCACACCAGTGCCGCGCAAACCGTCAGCCGCCTGTGCGGCTCCTCCATGAGCGCATTGCACACCGCCGCTCAGGCGATCATGACCGGTAACGGTGATGTCTTCGTCGTTGGCGGTGTCGAGCACATGGGCCACGTCGGCATGATGCATGGTGTCGATCCGAACCCGCAGCTGTCGCTGTATGCCGCGAAGGCGTCCGGTATGATGGGCCTGACTGCAGAAATGCTGGGCAAGATGCATGGCATCACCCGCGAGCAGCAGGATGCCTTCGGCGAGCGCTCGCATCGTCTGGCGCACAAGGCCACCGTCGACGGCATGTTCAAGGATGAAATCATCCCGATGGAAGGCTACGACGAAAACGGTTTCCTCAAGGTCTTCGACTACGATGAAACCATTCGTCCCGAGACCACCCTCGAAAGCCTGGCGGCACTGAAGCCGGCGTTCAATCCGAAGGGCGGTACTGTGACTGCGGGCACGTCTTCGCAGATCACTGACGGTGCGTCCTGCATGATCGTCATGTCCGCTCAGCGCGCACAGGATCTGGGCATTCAGCCGATGGCGGTGATTCGCTCCATGGCCCTGGCAGGCGTGGACCCGGCGATCATGGGTTACGGCCCGGTACCGGCGACTCAGAAGGCGCTCAAGCGTGCTGGTCTGACCATGGACGACATTGATTTCGTCGAGCTCAACGAAGCCTTCGCCGCTCAGGCGTTGCCTGTGCTGAAGAATCTCAAGCTGCTCGACAAGATGGAGCAGAAGGTCAACCTGCATGGCGGCGCCATCGCGCTGGGTCACCCGTTCGGTTGCTCGGGCGCTCGTATTTCGGGCACCCTGTTGAACGTGATGAAGCAGAACGGCGGTACGCTGGGCGTTTCCACAATGTGTATCGGCCTTGGCCAAGGCATCACCACTGTGTTCGAACGCGTCTAAGCTAGTTGGCGACACGAAAACCGGGGCCTCGTGCCCCGGTTTTCATTTTGATGAGCGACTTTTTTTCAGAGGCAGCCGAGATGCACGTCACGCCAGGCCGTTACCGCCATTACAAAGGCCCCGAGTACCGCGTATATGCAGTGGCTCGGCACTCCGAAACGGAAGAGTCGCTAGTCTTCTACCAGGCGCTATACGGGGATTACGGCTTATGGGTGCGTCCGCTTTCGATGTTCACCGAAACGGTTGAGGTCGACGGTGAAACGCTTCCCCGTTTCGCCCTGATCGAAGCCGAGCCCAGCCGTTTTTAGGCGTCGCCCGGACGAGCTGGCTTAAGCCCTGCGCTTGACCTCGGCTATATCGCCACTATATATAGCGGTGCTTTCGAACCGAGTGAAGACGACTCCCCTCGGTTTCGGACGATAAAACCCCTGCCAGGCAGTTAGGCTGCCAATGGATTTGGGTACGGATGATTTCTGGAGCAATTGATTGCTCTTCGCAGGCTGGCTAGGCTGCTTCGCTTCTTAACCGGCAGGCCGGGTGGCGTTTCGACGTCGGGCTGCGGCCGGTTCAACACTCTCAGTTCACCTCTCGATTCAGGAACTCTCCTCTCCATGGGTAAATCGCTGGTCATCGTGGAATCACCGGCCAAGGCCAAGACAATCAACAAGTATTTGGGCAACCAATACGTGGTGAAGTCGAGTATCGGCCACATCCGCGACCTTCCCACCAGCGGCTCTGCCAACAAGGAGCCGGTCAAGCGCGGCAAGGCCGCAGCGGCCGAAGCCCCGGCGCTTTCGCCGAAGGAGAAAGCCAAGCGTCAACTCTTCACCCGCATGGGCATCGATCCCGAGCACGGCTGGAAGGCGAAGTACGAAATCCTGCCCGGCAAAGAAAAGGTCATCGACGAGCTTCGTCGCCTGGCCAAGGAAGCCGACACTATCTATCTCGCGACCGACTTGGATAGAGAAGGGGAGGCCATCGCTTGGCGCCTGCGCGAATCCATTGGCGGCGACGACAGCCGTTACAAGCGCGTGGTATTCAACGAGATCACCAAAAAGGCGATCCAGGAGGCCTTCTCCAAGCCGGGCGATCTGGACATCAACAGGGTCAATGCGCAACAGGCGCGGCGCTTTCTCGACCGGGTGGTGGGCTACATGGTTTCCCCGCTGCTCTGGGCAAAGATCGCTCGCGGACTCTCTGCAGGACGCGTGCAGTCGGTTGCGGTGAAGCTGGTAGTCGAGCGGGAGCGCGAGATCCGTGCGTTCGTGCCTGAAGAATATTGGGAAGTACACGCCGACCTCAACACGAGCGGCAATGCCAAGGTCCGCTTCGAGGTTGCTCGCGAAAATGGCGAAGCCTTCAAGCCGCTCAACGAAGCGCATGCAATGGCGGCGCTCGAGCAGCTCAAGGATTCCACTTACAGTGTCACCAAGCGTGAAGACAAGCCGACCAGCAGCAAGCCGTCCGCGCCGTTTATCACATCGACCCTGCAGCAGGCCGCAAGTAACCGCCTAGGCTTCGGCGTGAAGAAAACCATGATGATGGCGCAGCGGCTCTACGAAGCCGGCTACATCACTTACATGCGTACCGACTCGACCAACCTGTCGGCTGATGCCCTGAGCATGGTTCGTGGCTTTATTGAAGACGAATTTGGCGACAAGTATCTCCCTGAGAAACCGAACTTCTATTCCAGCAAGGAAGGCGCTCAGGAAGCGCACGAGGCGATTCGTCCTTCGGACGTCAATTTGCGCCCGGCACAGCTGACCAGCATGGAACGGGACGCCGAGCGCCTCTATGACCTGATCTGGCGCCAGTTTGTCGCCTGCCAAATGCCGCCGGCTCAGTATCTTTCAACCAGCGTCACAGTGACCGCCGGAAATTACGAGTTGCGCGCGAAGGGTCGGATCCTGAAGTTCGACGGTTACACCAAGGTCATGCCGCAGCAGAGCAAGAGCGGTGAAGACGACGTCCTGCCGGACATGAATAAGGGCGACGGGATGAAGCTGATCAAGCTCGACCCGAGCCAGCACTTCACCAAGCCACCTGCGCGCTTCTCCGAAGCGAGCCTGGTCAAGGAGATGGAAAAGCGCGGAATTGGTCGGCCGTCGACCTATGCGGCGATCATCTCGACGATCCAGGATCGCGGCTATGTCTCTTTGCATAACCGCCGTTTCTATTCCGAGAAGATGGGCGACATCGTTACCGAGCGCCTCTCTGAAAGCTTCAACAACCTGATGGACTATGGTTTCACTGCCGGCATGGAAGAGAACCTCGACGATGTCGCACAGGGTGAGCGCGAGTGGAAACATGTACTCGACGAGTTCTACGGCGACTTCAAGAAGAAGCTGGAGGTCGCTGAGGCGAGCGAGAACGGGATGCGTGCCAACCAGCCCACGCTGACCGACATTCCGTGCAAGGTCTGCGGGCGTCCGATGATGATTCGCACAGCCTCCACTGGGGTCTTTCTCGGTTGCTCCGGCTACAGCCTGCCGCCTAAAGAACGTTGCAAGTCCACAGTCAACCTCATCCCGGGCGATGAGATTGCCGCTGATGACGAAGGGGAGTCCGAATCTCGCGTGCTGTTGGGCAAACATCGTTGCCCGATCTGCAGCACGGCGATGGATGCTTACCTGCTCGACGAAACCCATAAGCTGCATATCTGTGGCAACAACCCCGATTGCACGGGTTACGAGATCGAAGAGGGCCAGTACCGCATCAAGGGCTACGAGGGGCCGAGTCTGGAGTGTGACAAGTGCGGCAGTGAAATGCAGCTCAAGACGGGCCGCTTCGGCAAGTTCTTCGGTTGCACCAACGCAGAATGCAAGAACACGCGTAAGTTGCTCAGAAGCGGAGAGGCGGCTCCGCCGAAGATGGATGCGGTGAAGATGCCTGAGCTTAAGTGTGAAAAGGTCGACGACACCTATGTACTGCGCGATGGCGCTTCCGGTTTGTTCCTGGCTGCCAGCCAGTTCCCTAAGAATCGCGAGACCCGGGCACCGTTAGTGCTGGAGCTGATTCCTCACAAGGACGAGATCGACCCGAAGTATCACTTTTTACTGAGTGCGCCTCAGAAGGATCCGGAAGGCCGCCCGGCTGTGATCCGCTTCAGCCGCAAGACCAAGGAGCAGTATGTGCAAACTGAGGTCAACGGCAAGCCGACTGGCTGGAAGGCGTTCTTCGATGGCAGCAAGTGGAAGGTAGAAGACAAGAGCACCGGTAAGTAACTGGCAGCCACGGGTCGGAGCCAGGTTTTTCGCGAGCTTCGACCTGTAGCGTTTCAAGTCTTGGGAGACCGTCGCCATGGCTCATGAGCTGTACACCCGTACCAACCAGAAAATTTATTTCGCCGGACTCGCACTTGAGAACTGGCGGCGGGCCGAGGAGAAAGGCGCTCTGAATGCGCCAGGCCTGATCCAGGCCGAGCGCGAGGCTAGTCTTTTTCATCTGTATGGCGCGCTGCTGGGGCTATGTCACGAGATTGCTGGCTACTACCGCCTGCCTGGTGCTAGCGCACCGCGTCCAGAGCTATTGCTGGTGCCATCAGCGCAGGGCTCGTCATCGAGCCCGGAGCTCGCCGAGCTGATTGAGTTGGCCGAGCAGCCTGAAACCTGGCTGGCACGACTGCTGAAAGCGTACTCAGCGCTCTTCGAGCCGCCTCGTGCTCCCGCCAAGGCCAAGACTGATCCAACCATGCCGTTGATCGAGGCGGTCAGTGTGGATGCGCAAGTGCCGGCGCTGGCGCGTGAGGAGCTGGAGGTTTGGCGGCGCAGCCTGAAAGAGCTGGCCTTACGCTTTCGCGAGTCGCTTACCGAGTGGTAAGCGAATAGACGTGCGACGTTGCTGTGTCTGGTAGTGGATCAAGTACTTGGTTTAAGGCGCATGACCAGCGCAATGCCTCCAAGAATCGCAAGGCCGGCGGCCAGCAACTTCCCGGTCAAGGGTTCCCCTAGCAGCAGGCTCCCCGCCAAGGCGGTAAGAAGTGGCACGCTCAGTTGCACGCTGGCCGCCTGGATGGCCCCCAGGCCGGGGAGCGCTGCGTACCAGATGGCGTAACCGATGCCAGAGGCCAAACCGCCAGACAGCAGGGCATAGCTCAACCCGGCGCTGTCCCACTCCAGCGTGTTCAACGTAAGCAGGCATAACAGGACGGCGATTGGCAGGGTGCGAATGAAATTGCCCGCAGTAGCGGCAAGTGAGTCCGGCGTCCCTTTACCCAGTAGCGAATAGGCCCCCCACGCCGCTCCTGCCAGCACCATCAGAAGTGATGCCGATAGCGGCGGTGTGTTTGTTCCTGGCAGCAGAAGCACAAGCAGCCCTGCTCCTGCCAGGAGCATCCCGGCTGTCTGCACCCGATGCAAGCGTTCACCGTGCAGCATCCCCCAGGTGATCATGCTTAGCTGCACGGCCCCGAACAGCAGCAGCGCGCCGGCGCCAGCGTCAAGCTTGAGGTAGGCATAAGAGAACGAAGTCGCATAGGCGAAGAGTGCGAGAGCGCCCCGCCAGCTGCCTGAGTTAGAAGAAGACTTCCCACGCAGGCACAACAAAAGCCACAACACCAGTGCACCGGCAAATAGGCGCAGCGCAGTGAAGCTGGCCGGATCGATCTGGCTGTCCCGCAGAGCTGCGCGACAAAGCAGCGAATTGCCGGCGAAGGCGAGCATGGCCAGCGCGGTCAGTAGCAAGGTTCTTATGGTCATCCTGCGGTCCGGTCTCAATAGGCAGCCATCCTACTGTGCCGTCGCGTTAACGCGCATCTGCTTCCTGCCTGCGCGAGACTACGTAGCAGTTCAGCATCGTGTTTTGGCAGCTAAACCCAAAGGCTGCCGCCTGGGCGGTCGGCTGTTACAATGCCCGGTTTCAAGGGGAGCATGCCAATGCCAACGTCTTTTCTGGAAATCGTCGAGCTACCCGACGGCAGCATTGTGCTGCGTCGTGCCGAGGACGAAGGCGTGTTGGTCACGCTGGATTTTTCTGATGATGCCAAGGCGTTCCTGCAAGGTCAGCATGTTGAGGTCGCTAAGGCCATGTTCAACATTGGCGTGCAGATGGCGGGGCGCGTATCGGAGGGTGATTTCGAGCGGGAGGAAGAAGGGCCGCGCGTGTTGCATTGAGGGGTAAAGACGCCTGGTCGCCTTTGCGGCTCCTGGCGGGTTTCGGCACATCCTTATGCCAACCGGTTGGGGCGTATTAGCTACCCAGACGTATGTTCAAGCTCTGTGCATTGCCCTGGGCTGCCGCCACGCGCAGCTTCAGGCGGCCCGCCTTGTCGATGCGTGGGAACCAGGTAATGACCGTGTGGCTGCAGCCTGATACCAACGCCTTGCATGCCAGCTCAAGCGCAGTCTGGCTATCGCGGGCCTGGAGCAACAGAATGCGGTCACGATTCAGTCCGGTTTCTCGCAGCCAACTCTGTGAAAGCGATACAGGCGGTGCGATCAACGTGAGCCAGCGAGTATCCGCTGCCTCACTGAGCTCGCGCAGCATGGGAGCCAGCAACTGGCGGCAGTGATCCCCGCTACCGGTCAGGGTCATTTCACTCAGGCAGTCGTCGGCGGGCTGTGGGGCGTGCGTTATCTCTGCGAAGGGTGTCAGGCGATGCGCGATCAGCCCTTCGAACAAGGAAAGCTGCGGTGGTTTGCCTGCGGTGGGTTGGGGATGGTACTGCATGAACCTCTCCTTAGCGGCGAATTACGCCGACGCTCAAACCTTCGATAACCAACTCTTGCTGTTCAAGATCAACTTCAATAGGCGCAAACTCAGCGTTTTCGGCAAGCAGCCAGACCTTGCTGCCTTCACGTTTAAAACGTTTAACAGTTACTTCGTCATCGATTCGGGCCACGACTATCTGTCCATTCCGTGCTTCACGCGTGGTATGGACCGCTAGCAGATCCCCATCAAATATGCCGATATCCTTCATGCTCATACCGTGGACGCGCAGTAGGTAATCAGCCTTCGGCTGGAAAAATGAAGGATTGATCTGGCAAGATTCTTCGACATGTTGCTGCGCCAGAATTGGCGCACCGGCAGCAACCCGGCCGATTACCGGAAGGCCGTTGTCCTCGGTAGCCGGTTCGAAGCCTGGAATACGTATCCCGCGAGAGGCGCCGGGCGTCATTTCGATGGCGCCTTTGCGAGCCAAAGCTTTGAGGTGCTCCTCTGCGGCGTTGGGAGATTTGAAACCCAGCTCCTGAGCGATCTCTGCACGTGTCGGCGGGTAGCCGTTGTCTTCAAGGCAGCGCTTGATGAAGGCGAGGATTTCCGACTGGCGAGGGGTCAGCTTGATCATCAAAAGGGTCTCTGTTCTTTTATACAGTGACTGGGATTATATACAGTACCGAATGCTTGGCAATCGTTGTTTGATTGGGCGACAGGTAGGCTGTGCGCGCGCAGTAAAGGGGCGCCGAAGCATTTCGGCGCTATGTCGGTTGACTTGGTGTAGGTTGAAACGTAAGTTTCAAACAGATGTTTGTCGGGGGAGAGGGCATGGCGCAGTCCGAAACAGTCGAGCGTATCCTGGATGCGGCGGAGCAGCTATTCGCTGAGAAGGGGTTCGCCGAGACGTCGCTGCGTCTGATCACCAGCAAAGCCGGCGTCAACCTGGCCGCAGTGAACTATCACTTCGGTTCGAAAAAGGCACTTATTCAGGCAGTTTTCTCGCGTTTTCTAGGGCCGTTCTGCATAAGCCTTGAGCGGGAGCTGGATAGGCGCGAAGCGCAGTCTGACCGGAAGGAAAGCCTTGAAGAGTTGCTGGAGATCCTGGTCGAGCAAGCGCTGGCAGTGACGCCGCGCAGCGGTGATGACCTGTCCATCTTCATGCGTCTGCTGGGGCTTTCCTTCAGTCAGAGCCAGGGGCATCTACGTCGCTATCTCGAAGACATGTATGGCAAGGTGTTCCGCCGTTACATGCATCGAGTACACGAGGCCGCGCCGTCGATCCCGCCGATCGAATTGTTCTGGCGTGTGCATTTCATGCTGGGCGCTGCGGCTTTCAGCATGTCGGGTATCAAAGCGCTAAGGGCTATCGCCGAGAACGATTTCGGCGCAAGAACCTCGATTGAGCAGGTCATGCGCATGATGGTCCCGTTTCTTGCGGCGGGTATGCGGGCCGACTCGGGTGTCGCAGATCCAGGCCTGGCGCAGGCCCATCCAATTGCCCGACGCAACGCCTTGGCAATGCCAGCCAAGGGCTAGGGTGCATCCTCACGGGGCGATCGGCTAAGCTAGCCGCCCATGAATGACCTCGATTTCCTCCATATCTCGATCGCTGACCAGACGCTCTACGGGTTTGCCAACTCCTGCCTGCGCCTCCGTTTCCCAGTTTCTACCGCGCTTAATGGTGCTGGTGAACGCAATGGCTCCGGTTGTACGCCGCGAGGCCTCCATCAGGTGCGCGTGCGCATTGGTGAGGGCTTGCCTCCGGGAGCCGTTTTGCGCGGACGGCGTTGGACCGGGGAGGTATGGGATGCCGATCTGCATGAACGGTTTCCTGGCCGTGACTGGATCCTGACCCGGATCCTCTGGCTCAGCGGTTGCGAGCCGGGGTACAACCGGATGGGTCCAGTCGATACTTTTCGCCGCTACATCTATCTGCATGGCACGCCGGATTCGGAGCCTATGGGAATACCGCTCTCCCACGGCTGCATCAGGTTACGCAATGCCGACCTGCTCGAACTTTTTCCCCGTGTGCCCGCTGGCTGTGCCGTGTATATCGGCGAAGCTGCATGCCCGGATTGGTCAAGCGCAACGCTGATATAAGGATTCGCTCACTAACATGCATGGCTCTTTGATGTTGGATATTGCCGGTACTTGGCTGACCGCCGAGGACCGACAATTGCTACGCCAACCGGAAGTAGGCGGGCTTATTTTATTTGCCCGGAATATCGAAAACCTGCTTCAGGTCCAGGAGCTTTGCCGAGCGATTCGAGCGGTGCGGCCTGATCTGCTGCTGGCGGTCGACCAGGAAGGGGGGCGCGTCCAGCGGCTGAGGCGTGACTTCGTCCGGTTACCGGCGATGCGCGAATTCGCCTCCCGTCCCAATGCGCAGGAGCTGGCAGAAATTTGCGGGTGGGTGATGGCGACTGAAGTGCTCGCAGTCGGTCTCGATTTCAGTTTCGCGCCAGTGCTGGATCTCGATTACCAGCGCAGCGCTGTGGTTGGTTCGCGTGCATTCGAGGGTGACCCACAACGCGCCAGTGAGCTGGCCGGCGCTTTCATCAGGGGCATGCACAGCGCCGGAATGGCGGCCACAGGCAAACACTTTCCCGGTCATGGTTGGGCCGAAGCGGATTCTCATGTCGCAATACCGGTCGATGAGCGCGGGCTGGATGAACTGCGCGGCCAGGATCTCGTTCCTTTCCGCAAGCTGGCCACCGAGCTTGATGCCGTGATGCCCGCCCATGTTATCTACCCGCAAATAGATGACAGGCCCGCTGGTTTTTCTCGGCGTTGGTTGCAGGATGTTCTTCGCGATGAGTTGGGATTCCGCGGCTTGATTTTCAGTGACGACCTATCGATGGCTGGTGCGCATGTCGTCGGTGATGCGGCGAGCCGCATCGAGGCGGCGCTGATGGCGGGTTGCGATATGGGGCTGGTGTGTAACGATCGCGGCGCTGCTGAGCTTGCATTGTCGGCGTTGCAGCGGCTCGGGGCGCAGCCATCACCGGCTTTGGGCAGGATGCGCAACCGGGCTTGCGGCTCCCTGGAATACAAACAGGATCCACGCTGGCGCGCATCCGTCGCTGCACTCAAAGCGGCCGAACTGACCGCTTGACCAAGGAAACACAGATGACTGTCCATGCCATTATCGGCGGCACAGGGCTTACCGAGCTGCCTGGGCTGACCCTGCTTGAAGCGATACCCATGGAAACGCCCTACGGTCCGCCGTCGGCCGAAATCTTGCGTGGAGAGTACGCCGGTCGCGAGGTGCTGTTTCTCGCGCGGCATGGTCACCCGCACCGGGTTCCGCCACATCAGGTCAACTATCGCGCCAATCTGTGGGCGCTGAAGCGTGCCGGCGCGCAGGCCGTTATCGCAGTGAATGCAGTCGGAGGCATCCATTCGGCCATGGGGGCCGGTCACCTCTGCGTGCCGCATCAGTTGATCGACTACACCTACGGCCGCGAGCATACGTTCTTCGAAGGCGACATCGAGCATGTCACCCATGTCGACTTCAGCTATCCCTATGACGAGCCCTTGCGCCAGCGCCTGATCGCCGGTCTGGCTGCTGAACGTTACCTGTTCAGCAGTCATGGTGTGTATGGCTGTACTCAGGGGCCGCGGCTGGAGACGGTCGCTGAAATCGCCAGGATGGAGCGCGATGGTTGCGACATCGTCGGGATGACTGGTATGCCCGAGGCGGTGCTTGCGCGTGAACTGGAGCTGCCGTACGCCTGTCTGGCGCTGGTGGTCAATCCGGCTGCGGGCAAAAGCAGTGGGATCATCACCATGGCGGAAATCGAGGCTGCGCTGGCTGAAGGGATCGTGAAGGTACGTGCGGTGCTGGCTCGCGCGCTGGCTGGTTGAGTGCAGTCCGCCAGCTAGTGCCGTGGCTAGCCAGTGGCATGCTGGCGGTAACGGGGGTGATGGCTTCGCCAGGAGTCGTCAGGGCGGTCGCAAAGACGTAGCACGTCGCTGCTAGTTTCGCCAAACAACCCATTGCGGGCAATTCGCTGCTTGCTACACTTGGCCGTCCTTTGGAGTACCGGAATGCTTTGCCACGCACCCATAAGAAGAATATCCAGAACGGTGATGTTGTTGAGTCTGCTGGCCGGCCTTGCAGGCTGTTCCACCTGGTTCAGCAGTGATTTCCGGGATCCCCGTGTCCAACTTAAAAACGTCGAAATCATCAAAGCCAGGCTGCTCGAACAGCAGTTCATGCTGCGCTTTCGCATCGACAATCCCAACGAGCAGAGCCTGCCAGTTCGCGGTTTGGTGTATACCGTCCACCTCAACGACATCGAGCTGGCAAGCGGAGAGTCCAGCGGCTGGGCAACCGTTCCCGGAAACGGCTACGAGTATTACGAGGTGCCGATACATACCAATCTCTGGCGGCACATGAAGTACATTGTGCGTCTGTTGGAAAAGCCGGATCGCCCGATTGCCTATCGTCTGGATGGTGAGTTGAAAACCGGTCTAATGCTCGGACGGCGCGTGCACATCTCAACCAATGGCGAGATAATCCCCGGCAACTTTATCCCGGAGTAGCAGTACCGATGAACCATGAAACACACGTGCACGGTCCCGATTGCAATCATGATCATGATCACGCACACCAGGACCACGGGCATGTACACGGCCCGCATTGCAACCACAGCCACGATCCGGTGCGTAATCCGCTGAAGGATGTCGGTCGGAACGATCCCTGCCCATGCGGCAGCCAGAAAAAGTTCAAGAAGTGCCACGGAGCCTAATCCGCGCATGACACCCTTCGCCATAGTGTTGCTCATAGTTGCCCTTCTGCTGATCGCGGCCCTGGCGGGATACGCCCTGCATCTATGGCGCAGGGTATGGCGCAGAGAGCAACAGCTAGCGGAGATGCAGGCGCAGCAGCGCGCAGCGCTTGCCGCAGACCTGCGCGTGCTCGCGAGCAGCCTGCTCGAAGAACAGGTCCCTCTGATCGAAGGTGCTATCCGGATCAAGGTGCTGCTGGATAACTTCGATTCCGCGCTGGGTCAGGACCCGCGCTGTCAGGTTTTTCAGGTGCTCTTCGAGGAGACCTCGCAAGTCCCTACTCATGACGCCTGGAAAGCGCTGGATCGTTCTGAGCGTCGCCACCACGAGGCACGCTTCAGTGCGCTCGAACTGCAGCACAAGGCCGAGGCGCGCCGCTCCGCCCGCTGGCTGCTTGATGAAGCACTGCCAAAGAATCACCGAGCCGCCTGAGCGCGACGGCAGACCACATCCTTTTTCATATCTCTACTGCCTTGCCCGCAAGGAGCCGTTGATGCCACTGCGCCTGCCGTTTTTTCTGGTTCGCCTGACGTTGGGCGCCGTATTTGTGGGCGGAGCCCTTAGCGGCTGCCACGCCTATCTGGACAGTCGCTACAGCGACAGTCTGCCGCCTGCCCAGGGCGTCCAGGCGATTACGGGGCTGGACAAGAGCGTAAGCATCCGTCGCAACACGCTGGGTATGCCGCTGATTGAAACGGCGAGTTTTCATGATGCGCTGTTCGGGTTGGGTTACGTACATGCCACTGACCGCCTGAGTCAGATGGTCAGCATGCGGCTCATGGCCCAAGGGCGCTTGGCTGAAATGGCCGGGCCCGGGGTGCTTGAGGTCGACCGCTTCATGCGTGCGGTAAACCTTCGGCAAAGCGCTGCGGTGCTGTATCGGGAAAGCTCGCCGCGGATGAAGCGCTTCTTCGAGGTGTATGCCAGAGGCGTTAACGCCTACCTGTTTCGTCATCGCGACAAGTTGCCGATGGATCTTGCTGTCACAGGCTATACGCCTGAGTACTGGAAGGCTGAAGATTCGGCACTGGTGTTCTGTCTGTTGAACTTCGGCCTGGCGGTCAATCTTCAGGAAGAAATCGCATCGCTGGTCATGGCGCAGAAAGTCGGTGCGGACAAGGTCGCCTGGCTGCTGCCCACCTACCCAGACGAGGCGTTGCCGTTTGAAGAGGCCGACAAGCTCAAAGGCTTGAGGCTGAGCGGCGATATTGCTGGGCTTGCAGCGCTTGAGAGCGCTGCCGCCCAAGTTGCCTCGCTCAACATGCTGGGGGTCGCCGCTTCGAACAATTGGGCCATTTCCGGCAGCAATACGCGCAGTGGCAAGCCGATCCTGGCCAATGACACGCACTTGCCGCTGTCCATGCCGTCGTACTGGAACTTCGTGCAGATTCGCTCGCCGAAGTTTCAGGCTGCGGGCGTGACGATTGCTGGCGTGCCTGCTGTGGTCGCCGGTTTCAACGGCAAGCTGGGGTGGGGCATGACGATGGTCATGGGCGATACCCAGGACCTCTTTCTCGAGCAGGTGCGGCGCGAGGGTAGCCGTTTGCTGTATCTGGCCGATGGCAAGTGGGTGCCGGCTCGCGAGCGAAATGAGACCTTCTTTATCAAGGGTGCGCGCCCTGTCCGAGAAACGATCTATGAGACGCGCAACGGGCCGTTGCTCAATAGCGTTCTAGGGGAGCGCAAACATCCCTTGCAGCCGCTGCAGTTGAGCAGTGGTTACGGGCTGGCTCTGAAGACCAACCAGTTCGAGGCTGATCAGACGCTGGATGCATTTTTCGACCTGACCCGTGCGCAATCCGTTGACCAGGCGTTCGAGGCGACCCGCGACATCCGTGCCGTGGCGCTGAACATCGTGTTTGCCGATCAGCAAAGTACCGGCTGGCAGGTCACCGGACGCTATCCGAACCGGCGCGAGGGGTTGGGCCTGCTTCCGTCGCCCGGTTGGGAAGGGCGTTATGACTGGGACGGTTACGCCGATCCCATGCTTCACCCCTATGATCAGGATCCGATACAAGGCTGGCTGGGGACCGCCAATCATCGCACCGTGCCTAAGGGCTATGGCATGCAGCTGTCCAATTCCTGGTACTACCCGGAGCGTGCCGAGCGTATTGCCGAGCTGCTTGGTCTGGGCAAGCAGGACACCCGCAGTGTGATCGCAATGCAGTATGACCAGACGACAACCTTTGCGGCCAAGCTGCAGACCATGCTGCAGGCGCCGGGAATGGCGGAGCCGCTGAAAGCCGCCATCGATACGCTTGCCGAGCCTGAGCAGCGCCGGGCACGTGAAGCGCTTTCGACCCTTCTGCGCTTCGATGGCAGGCTCGCTGCTGGCTCTGTGGACGCAGCGCTGTATGAAACCTTCCTGATGGAGGCGGCACGCCAGACCTTTCTCGACGAGCTGGGGCCGGAGGGTAGCGCCGCTTGGAAGGCCCTGGTCGAGGCCGCAAACGCCTCCTATTCGGCACAGGCCGATCATCTGCTCGGCCGGGACGACAGCCCGTTCTGGGACGATATCGGTACGCCCCAACAGGAAGACAAGCCGGCCATTCTGGCGCGCTCACTTGCCGCTTCGGTCAGTCGTATGGAAACTGCCCTGGGTGCTGACCGAAGTGCCTGGCAGTGGGGGCAGCTGCATACCTACACCTGGAAAAGCGGCACTACTCAACTGGCGCCTTACATGTCGCCCAGCCAGCGTGCCGGCATCAATGCGATCAACGGCTATCTGGATCGGGGGCCGGTAGCGGCTGGTGGCGATCACAGCACGCTGAACGTGTCGGCCTACCGCTGGGGCGACAATTTCGATACCTGGCTGATCCCAGCAATGCGGATCATTGTCGACTTCGGTCGTGATGAGCCGATGATCGGGCTAAACAGCACCGGTCAGTCGGGCAACCCGGCCAGCCCCCACTACGCAGACGGCATCGAGGCCTGGTTGAAAGGCGGCTACATGAGCTTCCCATTTAAATCGGAGAATCTCGACAAGGTCTACGGCACCCAGCGATTGCTGCTCACGCCGGCGCCTAAATAGCCCACTGATCGGTGGACGAAGCAGTACTGGTGCTGTTTCGGGTCAGCTGTTCTTGCGCCAGTCGAAATCCATCTGTCGGGCGGTGGCTTCGGCCAGTTCGCTGCCAGCGATACGCTCGACCAAGTGCAGGCTCATGTCGATACCGGCCGAAATACCTGCCGAGGTTACGTAGCGGCCGGTATCAACCCAGCGGCAGCCTTCGACCACTTTGAGCAGCGGGAACATCGCTTTCAGTTCGCTGATGTCTTCCCAGTGCGTGGTCACCTTATGCGCGTAAAGCACGTTGGCTTTCGCCAGCAGGAAGGCGCCGGTGCACACCGAGGCGGTGAGTCCGGCCTGCGCGGCGGTTTTCTCGATCCACCGCACCACCTCGGGGTTCTCCAGTTCGTTAGTGACCACTCCGCCCGGAACGATCAGCAGGTCGATGGTGGGGTGGTTGGCAAAGTTATAGTTGGGTTGGACGACCAGGCCCGCCCTGGCGCGCACGAGCCCCTTGCGCGCAGCGATGGTCGACGTCGAGAAGGGCGGTGGCTGACCGTCACGCAGCGCCAGCCGCGTCGCGGTGGTGAACACTTCGTAAGGCCCCGTAAAATCGAGCACCTCGACGTCGGGGTAAACGTAGATACCGACGAATGTGGGCATGACGGGCACCTGTCGTATGCGCTGAGCTTAAGAGGCGATTATTCGAGCCGGTATGCAGGATATTCCTGAATGGTCTTGCGAAGGTCTAGGTCAGCCTAGCTGGCTGCTCGTGTCACTTCCAATACCGTGATGGTTGATGGCTCTGGGTAGTGCCATCGGACCTCGACATCCCAGAGCCGGGTGCCGTAGCGGCGTTCCGGTGCTGGCGTCTGATAGGCCGGTCGTGGGTCCTGTGCCAGGCACTGTTCGATCAAGGCTTGCAGCGGCTCGCCCAGCCGTGCCGCTTCGCAATGCGCCTGTTGCAGGCTGGCCTCGGTCCAGCTCACTGCAATGAGGTTGGGTGCGTCCTCGGCCAAGCCGTTATGGGCATCCGTCACCACGTCGGCATAGGGGACATAAGGCTTGATGTCCAGCACCGGTGTCCCATCGAGCAGATCGATTCCCGACAGATGAAGACGCCCTGGCTCGATCCGGTCCAGTTTCACCACCGACTGCCCGATGCCGTTGGGCCGGTGCGTCGCCCGTGTCGCGAATACGCCAACCATTCGGTTGCCACCTAGACGTGGCGGCCGTACGCGCAGACGGGGTTCGGCCTCCAAGGCTTGATGAAAAAGAAACAGCAGCCAGACATGGCTCACCTGTTCTAGCCCCTCCAGCGCATGAATCTGATCGAACGGTGCGACCAGTTCCAGTACGCCTCGAGCCGCGGGTGCCAGTTGCGGCTGGCGTGGAATGGCGAACTTTTCCTTGAAACAGGAGCGGACGAAGCCGACGGGGGAAACTGAGTAGGACATGGTGATTAGCCAGGCGCGGAGGGGCGCCATCTTACCCGTTGCGGTGGCGGATCGCGCCTACGCGCAAGGCTGGCGCAGCGATCTGCAATAGCTTCAAAGCCCGACGCGTGCGTACGCATGTTCGCCCTTTGCGCCCGCTCGCTATCTGCGGCCCCATGCAGAGTTTCGATAATTCGTGTAGGATAGCCGCCCTTTTTTCGAACATAGGCTACGTTTGTTTTACGGCTGTACGCTTCACTCTTTTCCAGTGCCGCGCTCGCCAGAGCTTTACGGCAGTTTTTGGCGCGTCGCCCCTGACGCAGCCCCGCATACAGGCAGCAGCAGTGCAGCCGCTTTGGCAGTCGCAAAACGTGGCAGCCGCGTTTCGTCGCGTCGCGATGTCCTAAAAGCCAGAACAAGTTCAGGAGATAGAACTGATGAACGAGGCTGAGCTCTCACCCAGTCACACTGACCCAACCCGAGATCGCATCAATCCGGTCGTTTTCTACAGTTCGGCGGTTGCCATCGTACTGTTTGCGATCTGGACGATGTTTTTCACGGAGCCATCCCTGACGGTCATCAATACCGTCCTAGGCTGGATTTCAAACACCTTTGGCTGGTTCTACTTTCTAGCCGTACTGGTATACCTACTGTTCGTGATTGTCATTGCAACCACGCGCTACGGCAAAATCAGGCTAGGCCCTGATCATTCGAAACCGGAATTCAATGTCGTTACTTGGGCGGCGATGCTGTTCTCCGCCGGTATCGGCATCGACTTGCTGTTTTTCTGTATCGCTGAACCGATCACCCAGTATCTGGAACCGCCGATAGGCGTAGGCGGCACCGCGCAGGCGGCGCGGCATGCCATGGAGCTGACGTTCCTGCACTGGGGGCTGTCTGGCTGGGGTGTCTACACCCTGGTGGGCATGTCGCTGGCCTATTTTAGCTTTCGCCAAGGGCTTCCCCTTTCGATCCGCTCGTCGCTGTACCCGATTTTCGGCAAGGCCATCTACGGCCCCATCGGGCATACCGTGGACACGGCCGCGGTGCTAGGCACCGTGTTCGGAATCGCCACAAGCCTCGGCATTGGCATCATTCAGCTCAATTTCGGCCTCAACTACATTTTCGGCGTGCCTGAAAGCACGCTGACCCAGTCGGTGTTGGTCGTGTTGATCGTGGTGTTCTCCGCGATATCGGCGGCGACCGGGGTGGAG
Source organism: Pseudomonas sp. 10B238 (assembly GCF_000970615.1). Lineage (NCBI taxonomy): Bacteria > Pseudomonadati > Pseudomonadota > Gammaproteobacteria > Pseudomonadales > Pseudomonadaceae > Pseudomonas > Pseudomonas sp. 10B238. The sequence continues at coordinate 116,355 of NZ_KQ033938.1, read as the reverse complement.
CGGGGTATCCGTCGGCTCTCCGAGTTCAACATGCTTCTCGCAGTGTTGCTGCTGCTATTCGTGTTGTTCGCCGGCAAGACCACCTTTTTGCTGAACGCGTTGGTGATGAACATTGGCGACTACTTTTCCAATTTCATCAGCCTGTCGTTCGATACCTACGCTTACGACCAGCCCACCGATTGGCTGAATGCCTGGACGGTATTTTTCTGGGCCTGGTGGATTGCATGGGGCCCCTTCGTCGGGCTGTTCCTGGCGCGTATCTCGCGGGGGCGCACCATCCGTGAGTTCGTGATTGGTACGTTGCTGTTGCCCCTGGCTTTCATGATGGCGTGGATGTCGATCATGGGTAACAGCGCCATCGACATGGTGATGAACGGTGCCGTTGAGTTCGGCGCGCAGGCGGTGAGTAATCCGGGATCTTCGATCTACCTGTTCCTGCAGAGCCTGCCCTGGGCCGGCCTGACGACTGCCGTGGCGACCATCCTTGCCATTGTGTTCTTCGTGACATCCGGTGATTCGGGCTCGCTGGTGCTGTCCAATTTCACCTCGATTCTCAAGGATGCCAATAGCGATGCGCCGGTCTGGATGCGCATACTCTGGGCCGCGATCATCGGCGTGCTAACCCTGGCGCTGCTGATTGCCGGCGGGCTGAGTGCGCTGCAGGGCACCGTGGTCATCATGGGGCTGCCGTTCTCCATCGTCCTGTTGTTCATGATGGTGGGTCTGTTCAAGGCGCTGCACGTCGAAGGCGTGATGGCAGACAGTTATCAGAAGAGCCTCTCAGGACAGCTGTCCGGCCGTGCGACGCTTGAACATGCCCACATGAACTGGAGTCAGCGGCTCTCCCGGGCGATGAGTTTCCCGAGCCTGTCGCAGATCCGCCGCTATCTGAAAGAGACATGCCGGCCAGCGATGGAGGAGATCCAGAAAGCGCTCGGCGAGAAAGGCGTGCCGGTGGAAATCATCGAAGGCGAGACGGGCAACGAGCACCTGATCCTCAACGTGAATCTTGGCAGCGAAATGGACTTCACCTACCAGATCTGGCCTGTTCGCAGCTCGATGCCGTCTTTCGCGGTGCGCACATCGAGCAGCAGTGCGCACTATTACCGGCTTGAAGTGCACCTGCGACAGGGGAGCCTTGGTTACGACCTGATGGGTTACTCGAAGCGCCAGCTGATCGAAGACATCCTCGATCACTACGAGCACCACATGCAGTTCCTGCACTTGCAGCGCGAGAAGGGTAGCTTGGCGGACGGCTCGTCCGAACCCGGTACCGCAAGCGCCACCTGACTGCGACCACGACGGACCTACAGGTTCGTCGTGGTACCTGAAACGTGGCAGTGGCCTATCCGGTCGTTGCCACCTGGACATTCGAAGAGGTAAATCATGGCCCGTTATCCACGGCAACAACTCTATATCGATGGCGCTTACGTCGAGGCCAGCGGTGGAGACGTCTTCGAGAGCGTCAACCCGGCCAACGGCGAGGTTCTCGCCGAAGTGGCGCAGGCCTCGCGTACCGATCTTGAGCGTGCGGTGGTCAGCGCTGAGAAAGGTCAGAAGATCTGGGCAGCACTGACCGGCATGGAGCGCTCGCGTGTGCTGCGCAAAGCGGTCGACATCCTGCGTGAGCGCAACGATGAGCTGGCGCTGCTGGAAACCCTCGATACCGGCAAACCGCTGATGGAAACCCGTAGCGTCGATATTGTCACCGGTGCTGATGTGCTCGAGTACTACGCAGGCCTGGCGCCGGCCATCGAAGGCGAGCAGATTCCACTGCGCGACACCAGCTTCGTCTATACCCGCCGTGAGCCGTTGGGTGTGGTAGCTGGGATCGGGGCCTGGAACTATCCGATCCAGATCGCATTGTGGAAAGCCGCACCCGCTCTGGCTGCCGGCAACGCGATGATCTTCAAACCGAGCGAAGTGACCTCGCTGAGCGCGCTCAAGCTGGCAGAGATCTTCACCGAAGCCGGCTTGCCGGCGGGCGTGTTCAACGTGCTGACCGGCACCGGGGCGGAGATCGGTGCGTTGCTCACTGAGCATCCGCGCATCGCCAAGGTGTCCTTTACCGGCGGCGTGGCGACGGGCAAGAAAGTCATGGCCAGTGCGGCCAGCTCATCGCTCAAGGACGTGACCATGGAACTGGGCGGCAAGTCGCCGTTGATCGTCTGTGACGATGCCGACCTGGACCGTGCCGCCGACATCGCTGTCATGGCCAACTTCTTCAGCTCCGGTCAGGTCTGCACTAACGGCACCCGCGTATTCGTCCCGCGCGCCTTGTTGAGCGAATTCGAAGCGAAGCTGCTCGAGCGGGTCAAACGCATCCGCATGGGCGACCCGCAAGACGAGCAGACCACTTTCGGCCCCATGGTCAGCTTCGCCCACATGCAGAACGTGCTCGGTTATATTGCCAAAGGCAAGGCGCAGGGCGCGCGTCTGCTCTGCGGCGGTGAGCGCGCCACCAATGGTGAGTTCGGCCGCGGCGCCTACATCGAGCCGACCATCTTCAGCGACTGCACCGACGACATGATCATTGCCCGTGAAGAGATTTTCGGCCCGGTACTCAGTCTGCTGGCCTACGACGACGAGGACGAGGCAGTGCGTCGCGCCAACGACAGTGACTACGGTCTGGCTGCTGGTGTTGTCACCCGTGATCTGGCGCGCGCCCACCGCATCATTCATCAGATGGAAGCCGGAATTTGCTGGATCAACACCTGGGGTGAATCCGCCGCGCAGATGCCCGTCGGCGGCTACAAGCAGTCCGGGATTGGCCGCGAAAATGGTATCTCGTCGCTGGCGCATTACACGCGGTTGAAGTCCGTACAGGTAGAGCTGGGCGAGTTCGCGTCGGTTTTCTAAGCGAGCAGGCTAAGGCGAGCGCAGGACAGCGCTCGCCAACGCGACAGGAGGATTCATGGAATACGACTACATCATCATCGGTGCCGGCTCTGCGGGTAATACCCTGGCTGCACGCCTGACCGAGGACGCGGATGTCAGTGTCCTGCTGCTGGAAGCCGGCGGTCCTGACTATCGCCTCGACTTCCGCACTCAGATGCCGGCAGCACTGGCCTACCCGCTGCAAGGCACGCGCTATAACTGGGCTTACAAGACCGACCCAGAACCCCACATGAACAACCGCCGCATGGACTGTGGCCGCGGCAAGGGTCTGGGCGGCTCGTCGCTGATCAACGGCATGTGCTACATCCGAGGCAACGCGTTGGACTACGACAACTGGGCGACCATGCCCGGTCTCGAGGACTGGTCCTACTTGGATTGCCTGCCATATTTCCGCAAGGCCGAAACCCGCGACATCGGCCCCAACGACTATCACGGTGGCGATGGGCCGGTCAGCGTGACCACGCCTAAGCCCGGCAACAATATCCTGTTCCACGCCATGGTGGAGGCGGGCGTACAAGCCGGCTATCCCAAGACCGAGGACCTCAACGGCTACCAGCAGGAAGGCTTCGGCCCGATGGACCGCACCGTCACGTCCAATGGCCGTCGTGCCAGCACGGCACGTGGCTACCTCGACCAGGCCAAGGACCGCCCGAACCTGACCATCATCACCCACGCCGTGACGGACCGCGTGCTGTTCGAAAGCAAGCGCGCTGTCGGGGTGAAGTATCTGCGCGGCCGTGAGCAGGCGACCACTGCACGAGCGCGCCGCGAGGTGCTGCTCTGCGGCGGTGCCATTGCCTCGCCTCAGGTGCTGCAGCGCTCCGGCGTCGGTCCGGCACCATTACTCAAGGGGCTCGGCATCGAGGTGGTTCACGACTTGCCTGGCGTCGGCCAAAACCTGCAAGACCATCTCGAGATGTACCTGCAGTACGAATGCAAGCAACCGGTTTCGCTGTATCCCGCTTTGAAATGGTGGAACCAGCCGGCAATCGGCGCTCAGTGGCTGTTCGGTGGCACGGGCATCGGCGCCAGCAATCAGTTCGAGGCGGGCGGTTTTATTCGCAGTCGCGATGAGTTCGAGTGGCCGAATATCCAGTTCCACTTCCTGCCCGTTGCGGTCAGTTACAACGGCAGCAACGCCCACGATGGCCACAGCTTCCAGGCGCATGTCGGTTCGATGCGCTCGCCCAGTCGCGGACGGGTCCAGATTCGTTCGACCGACCCGAACGTCGATCCGAGCATCCTCTTCAACTACATGGCCCACGAGCAGGACTGGCAGGAGTTTCGTGATGGCATTCGCCTGACCCGCGAGATCATCAATCAGCCGGCGCTCGATCCCTTCCGTGGCAAGGAGCTGAGCCCTGGCATTGATGCTCAGAGCGATGCGGATCTGGATACTTTCGTCCGTGAGCATGCGGAGACGGCTTATCACCCGTCCTGTTCCTGCAAGATGGGCACGGACGACATGGCCGTCGTCGATGGGCAGGGCCGCGTGCACGGCGTGGAAGGCTTGCGTGTTGTGGATGCGTCGATCATGCCGCAGATCATTACCGGCAACCTCAATGCCACCACCATCATGATCGCCGAGAAGATCGCTGACCGGATTCGTAGCCGGCAGCCATTGCCGCGCAGCACAGCGGCTTACTACGTCGCCAAGGATGCACCGGTGCGCAAGGCGCCTGTGCGGGGCTAAGTATCGCCGGGGTCGGTACGGGCTGGCGGGCACGTGATGTGCCCGCCAGTTCTTTGCTGGACGCTTGAACGGCGTTCCTGCCAAGGATGCTTGCGGCTCAGTCTCCTTGGTGCAGCGCGGTCAATTCACTGCAGCTGAAGCTTCCCGGCGATAGGCGTAGGTCTCGGCGAAACGCGAAAGCATATAGGCGCTACAGGTTGTGTCCGGATACTTGGGCGGATTGTCCTGGCTCTGGCAACCGGGCAGGCAGCTAATGATCGTGTCCGGGTTGGGCTCGGCAAAGAAGGGCATCGAGTAGCGATCGACGCCCAGCGGGCTGATCACTCGATGCGGCGTTGACTTGTACCGGTCGTTACTCCAGCGCGCCATCATGTCGCCGATGTTGACGACGAAGGTGCCCTCGATTGGCGGCGCATCGATCCACTCTCCGCGCACGTTTTGCACCTGCAAGCCGCCAGCCTGATCCTGGTAGAGCAGCGTGATACAGCCGTAATCGGTATGGGCGCCGGCACCTTGTTGCTCGGGCGCCGTTGCGGTCTGGCGTGGCGGGTAGTGGATCATGCGAAACACGCTGATCGGCTCGATGAAGCGCTCATCGAAAAAGTTTGATTGGACGCCTAGTGCGTTGGCCACGGCGCGAAGAAGGGTACAGGCCAGCGCATGCATGTCTTGATAGTGCTGTTCGAACAGCGCCTGCCATCCTTCGATCTCGGGATGGCGATTCGGCCCCCGCAATGGCTTGCCTGCCAGCACCTCGGGATGATCGGGTGGCATATGGAAACCCATATCGAAGGTTTCCTTGAGGTCGCTTGGCTTCGCGGGGTCGAGTTGTTCGGTCGCAATCGCTCCGTAACCGCGGTGATGGGTGCTCTTGGTGATATCGATCTGCAGTTTCTGCTCGACGGGCAATGCGAAGAATTGTTCGGCCGCATCCTTCAGCTGGGCGATACGCTCGGCACTGATCGGATGGTTGCGGATATAGAAAAAACCCCAGTCACGGCAAGCCGTGTCGATTTGACGGGCCACTTCGTGCCAGCCCTTAACATCCGAGGCGTAGAGCGGCGCGATGTCGATAATGGGGAGTGGTGTGTGCATGGATAGCTCCGAGGAATGCTCGCTGCGGTCTTCTCGTACCGTCAGCCATATAGGGTTTCACCCCTTGCCAGCGGTTCTCCGGAGGGAGGGACGGCACGGCAAATTCCAGGTGCCGCGCCTGTGCTGGCGCGGCTAGCGCAGCGGCCGCTGGGTTACTTCGGCAGATCGGCAGTGATGCCGTTGACGTAGTAGTTCATCGAGGCCAACTCGCCGTTGCTGGCGGTGGCACCCTCGGCAATACGCACGGTGCCGGTCTGATCCTTGATCGGGCCGGTGAATGGGTGAAACGCCCCGCTGCGGATGCTGGCGATGATGTCTTCTGCCTCGGTTTTCACCTCAGCGGGTACCAGATCGCTGATCGGCAAGCTGATGGTTTCCTCTGCCAGACCACCCCAGAAGTCCTGCGGCTTCCAGCTGCCGTCGACGACTGCCTTTGCCGATTTGCTGTAGTGCGGGCCCCAGTCGTTGACGATGGACGTCAGCACGGCCTTCGGGCCGAAGTGGGACATGTCCGATGCATAGCCGACCGAATAGACGCCTCGGCGCTCGGCAGCCTGGATCGGCGCCGGGCTGTCGGTGTGCTGGAAGACCACATCGACGCCCTGGTCGATCAGTGCGTTGGCAGCATCCGCCTCCTTGCCCGGATCGAACCAGGAGTTCACCCACACCACTTTGATTTCGGTGCCGGGGTTGTACTTATCGAGCGCTAACTGGATGGCATTGATGTCGCGGATCACTTCAGGAATCGGGAAGGAGGCGATGTAGCCGACCTTCTTGCTCTTGGTCATCTTTGCCGCGAGGAAGCCGCCGACGTAACGGCCTTCATAGGAGCGCGACAGGTAGGTGCCGAGGTTCTTGTCCTGCTTGTAGCCGGTGGCGTGCTCGAAGGTCACCTTGGGGAATTGCTTGGCGACTTTGAGCGTCGGGTTCATGTAGCCGAAGGAGGTGGTGAAGATCAGGTCATAGCCACCCTTGGCCATGTTGCGGATCACTCGCTCGGCATCGGCGCCTTCGGCAACGTTCTCGACGAAGGTGGTCTCGACCTGCTCGCCAAGCTCTTTTTCCAGATACTGGCGGCCCATCTCATGCTGGTAAGTCCAGCCGTGGTCGCCGATCGGGCCTACGTAGACAAAGCCGACCTTCAGCGGATCAGCGGCGAAGGCTGCGCCAGTGGAAAGGGCGCTGGTGAAGCCGATGGCAACGGCAAGGCTGCGCAGCAAGGCGCTCCGTGGTTTCTTCTGCATGTGAATGACGCTCCTGTGTGTCATGACGCGAGGGCCGTAGCGGCTGCCTGTCCGATTGCAAAAAGCTGACCAGATGGACAGATCGCCGTGTTGCCGGCTCGCGGATGTCAGGAAGTGCCCAAAAAAGCTGTGCACTGGAGCGCTAGTGGTGCGTCGTCCGGTCCTCGCGCTCCACTAAAGTGCAACCTCAGCCGTTCACCAGCTCCCGCGCGGCGAGCTTGTGGTCCGCTATCAGCCCAGCGATGTCGAGCCCCGGGATCTGGCCGTCACACACCTTCCATTGGCCGCCGACCATGACCCGGTCGGCGCGATCGGCGCCGCACAGGAGCAATGCCGCGATGGGATCGTGGCTACCTGAAAAGCGCAGTTCGTCGAGCTTGAACAGTGCAAGATCGGCCTGCTTGCCGACCGCCAGCTCGCCGATATCGCGACGCCCGAGCAAGCGTGCCGAGCCGCGCGTGGCCCAACCCAGTACTTTTTCCGGCGTGATCTTCTTGGCACCGTAACGCAAGCGCTGGATGAACAGTGCCTGACGTGCCTCGAGCATCATGTTGGAGGCATCATTGGAAGCGGCGCCGTCGACACCCAGTCCGATGATTGCACCCTTGTTCTCGAGTTCCAGGGTGTGACAGATGCCCGAAGCCAGACGCATGTTAGAGCTGGGGCAATGGCAGATCCCGACTCCGGCTGCACCCAGACGATGCATCTCCACCTGATTGAAGTGGATGCCGTGGGCCAGCCAGGTACGTGGACCGAGCCAACCGACGCTCTGTAGATAATCCACGGTGCGCATGCCAAAGCGCTGCGCGCAGAACGGCTGCTCATCCAGCGTTTCGCCTAGATGGGTGTGAAGTCGCACATCGTACCTTTCTGCAAGCTCAGCACAGCTGCACATGAGGTCGGTCGTGACCGAAAAGGGCGAGCAGGGCGCCAGGGCAATCTGGATCTGCGCGCCGTCGCCGCGCTCGTGGTAGCGATGGATCAGTCGCTCGCTGTCGGCGAGTATCACCTCGGCAGTTTGCACCACGCTCTTGCCGGGCGGCCCCCCATCGACCTTGGACAGGTTCATTGAGCCGCGGGTGAGCATGGCGCGCATGCCGAGCTCGCGTACTGCTCCGACCTGAATGTCTATGGCTTCCTCGAGTCCCGCTGGAAACAGGTAGTGATGATCGGCGGTCGTAGTGCAGCCGGAAAGCAGGAGCTCGGCCAGAGCGACCTTGCTCGCCAATTCCAGCGCCCGTGGCGTCAATCGTGCCCAAATTGGATAGAGCGTCGACAGCCAACTGAATAGCGGCTCATTGACCACCGGCCCCCAGGCGCGGGTAAGTGTCTGATAGAAGTGATGATGGGCATTGACCAGCCCCGGCAGTACGACATGCTCGCGGGCATCGAAGGTCTCATCGATAAAAAGCGATGGCGTCGCACCAGCGACCAGTAGCTCGGTGATGACGCCGTTTTCGATTACCAATCCGCCAGGGGCACTCTGATCGGTGGCTGTGAAGAGCGCGAGGGGATTTTTGATCCAGATTCGATGAGTCGTCACGACCGGCTTTCTCCTGGGCGAATGAGTTCAGAGTAGGCAGCTCGGTGAAACCCAGTTTTCAGGTACGAAGTCAGATGCCCGTATTCGGCGCAGCGCCAGCTTCCGTGCTTCGCGCGGTGGACCGCGGGCGCCACGTTATCCATTACCAGGGCAGTTGATCGCCTTTGTAGTCGAGGTAGTGATGCCCGCCACGACCCAGCGCCAGGGTGACCTGCTCGACCATTCCGTCTGCACTGGTCTGAACATCCAGCGGCGCTTGGTCACCGCCCATGTCGGTCTTCACCCAACCGGGGTGCATGGACAATACGGTCAACCCGGTCTCGCCCAGCTCGGATACGAAAGTGCGGGTCATATGGTTGAGCGCAGCCTTGCTCGCGCCGTAGAGCGACATGCCCATGCCGGGGCCGGTCTCGACGCTGCCGAGGATGGAGCTCATGAACACAATGACGCCTCGCTCGGGATTGACCGCCGGTCGCAATTGTTCGGCCAGGCGCAGCGGAGCGACAGCATTGGTGAAGAACAGCTGACCCACTTCCGCCTCGGTGGCCTGGGTGGCCGGCTTGTCTTGCGGCCCGGCAACGCCAGCGTTGGCGAACAGCACATCCAGCTGCGTGCCCTCTAACCGCTTGGCCAGCGCATCGACGCTTGCCGCATCGTTCATGTCGAGTGTTTCCACGCTCACTCGTGGAATCTGGTTGAGCGCGTCGGCCTGTTGCGAGTTGCGAACCGTGGCAATGACCTGCCAGCCTTCGCTGGAAAATTGCTTGGCGAGGCCTAGACCCAGACCGCGGGAGGCGCCAATCACGAGTACGGTTTTTTGCATGAGAGATCCTTGTGGTGGAAGTGGGTTTCGAGCATAGCGCGGCGCAACGACATCAGCGCGTGCGGGGCGGCTGCGACATTCGACCGCTGCCTCTGTGTTGCAACGCGTGTCCCCACGATAGCTATGTTGATCTTTATTGGGCTCTCATGAGACCACTGCGTTGCCGGATTTGGCACCGCGAATCAACACCAGGGGGATCCAATGCCCGAACAGCAAATCCAATCGCACCGCTGGCATGCCTGCGAGGCTGACGAGACGTTGCGTGAGCTTGAATCTTCGGCTACCGGGCTGACCCGCCAAAGCGTAGAGGAACGGCTCTCTCGACACGGAGCGAACCGTCTCGACGAAGCCAAACCTGCAAGCGTGCTGCAACGGCTGATGCGTCATCTCAATAACGTGTTGCTGTATGTGCTGATTGCTGCCGCGGTGGTGACCGGTTTGATGGGGCACTGGGTCGATACCTTCGTGATCCTGGTCGTGGTGGTGCTCAACGTCGCCATCGGTTTCGTGCAGGAAGGCAAGGCGGAAAAAGCATTGCAGGCGATCCGCCACCTTCTGGCGCCCCATGCGGTGGTGCTTCGCGACGGACACCAGCAGGATATCGATGCGGCTGAACTGGTCCCCGGTGACGTGGTGCTGCTGGCGTCCGGCGACAGCCTGCCGGCAGACGTGCGGCTGCTGCAGGCGCGCAATCTGCGTATCGACGAGTCGGCGCTCACCGGTGAATCCGTCCCGGTGGACAAGCAAGTCGACACCGTGGCCGATGACGCGCCCATCGGCGATCGGCTCTGCATGGGCTACGCCGGTACGCTGGTAACCCAAGGTCAAGCGCGCGCCGTGGTCGTTGCCACCGGGGCGGCTACCGAGATCGGCCGCATTGGTCGCATGCTGGAGTCGGTCGAGCAGGGCACGACGCCGCTGCTGCGCAAGATGGAGCAATTCGGCCGCATCCTGACGATGGTGATCCTCGCGACCAGCGCCGTGCTGTTCCTGTTCGGCACGCCGGTACGCGGCATGGGCGCCGGCGAGATGTTCATTGCTGCGGTGGGGCTTGCGGTAGCGGCAATCCCGGAAGGGCTGCCGGCGATCATGACCATCACCCTGGCCATTGGCGTACAGCGGATGGCGACGCGAAACGCGGTGATTCGGCGACTGCCTGCGGTCGAAACGCTGGGTTCGGTGACGGTGATCTGCTCCGACAAGACCGGCACCCTCACACGCAACGAAATGACCGTGCAGGAGGTGATCTGCGCCGGCCAATCGCTGGAGGTCGAAGGTGCCGGCTATGCACCGCATGGCGCGCTGCTGGTCGATGCTGTGCCCATCGAGCCGGCTGCATTGCTGGCCCGATCGCCAGCGGTCAATGCACTGATGCATGCGGCAGCGTTGTGCAACGACGCCAGCCTGCACGAGAAGGATCAGGTGTGGACGCTGGCCGGCGATCCCACCGAGGGCGCACTGCTGACCCTTGCAATGAAAGCTGGGTTGTCACCGACCAATCTCCATGTCGATCATCCTCGGCTGGATGTGATTCCCTTCGAGTCAGAGCACCGCTTCATGGCGACGCTGCACGCTACCGATAGCGGCAGCGAGGTGCTGGTCAAGGGTGCGCCGGAGCGCATTCTGGGCATGTGCTCACACCAGCTTATGGCCGATGGCGAGGAGCTGTCGCTTGAACAGGCTCAGTGGCATGAGCAGGTCGAGGCGCAGGCGCAAGCCGGTCGCCGCGTTCTGGCGCTCGCTCGGCGCCAATTGCCCGCCGACAAGGACATGCTCGAGCACGCCGACGTCGCCAACGGACTCACCCTGCTCGGGCTGGTCGCCATCATCGACCCGCCGCGCGAGGAGGCGATCCGCGCAGTTGCGGAGTGTCGCGCTGCCGGAATTCGGGTGGTGATGATTACCGGTGACCACGGCGTCACCGCGAGTGCCATTGCCAGACAGCTCGGGATGGGGGATGACATCAAGGCGATCACCGGACCTGAGCTGGAACGGATGGACGAAACTGCGATGCGTCAGGCAGTCGCCGAAGCCCGGGTGTTTGCGCGCGCCAGCCCGGAGCACAAGCTGCGCCTGGTGCGGGCGCTACAGGCCAATGGCGAAGTGGTGGCCATGACCGGCGATGGCGTCAACGACGCGCCGGCGTTGAAGCAGGCCGATGTGGGTGTCGCCATGGGCATGAAGGGGACCGAGGCGGCCAAGCAGGCCGGTGCGATCGTGCTGGCGGACGATAACTTCGCCTCGATCGCGCATGCCGTGGAAGAAGGCCGCACCGTTTACGACAACTTGCGCAAGACGGTGACTTTCCTGCTGCCCATCAATGGCGGCGAGTCGTTGTCGTTGCTGCTGGCCGTATTGCTCGGCATCGCCTTGCCGATCACGCCGGTGCAGGTGCTGTGGGTGAACATGGTCAGCTCGGTGGCGCTGGCGATGGTTTTGGCGTTCGAACCCACCGAGGCGGATGTCATGCAGCGTCCGCCGCGCCGGCCGGACGAGCCGATGCTGTCGCGATTCGTTATCTGGCGGATCTTCTTCGTCTCGGCGCTGTTCCTGGCGGGCATTTTCGGCATGTTCGAGTGGATGCGCGCTCAAGGCGCTACGGTTGAGGCAGCGCGTACCGTGGCGGTCAACACGCTGGTCTGCATGGAAGTGTTCTACCTGTTCAGCGTGCGCTACCTGAAGGCGCCCTCGTTCACTGCGGAAGGCGTGAAGGGCACGCCGCGGGTGCTGATGGCAGTATTCGGCGTTTTCCTCCTGCAACTGATGTTTACCTATGCGCCGTTCATGCAGTCACTGTTCGCCTCCGAGGCGTTGTCGCTGACCACTGGCATGTTCGTGGTACTTGCCGGGGTGGCGGTGCTGGTCATTCTGGAGATCGAAAAGGCGCTGCTACGGCGTTTGGGCCTCGGCCTGTAGGGACGGCGTATTGCGCAGGGAGCGCATGGAAACGAATGGCCGCAGTAGGAAAGCGAGGCCTGGAAGGCCCGCTTTCCTGGCCGATCAGTGACCGGCTTTCCAAGGTTGCCCCAGCGACACCGGTGCATACAGGCGGGTGCGAATCGCGTCGCGTGAGAGCAGCACCAGCACGACGATGGTTGCCACATACGGCAGCATCGCCAGCAGGTTGCCGGGGATCGACAAGCCGATCCCTTGAGCCACCAGATGCAGGATGCTGGCAAGGCCGAACAGATAGGCGCCAAGCAGCACACGCCCTACACGCCAGCTGGCGAATACCACTAGCGCCAAGGCGATCCAGCCGCGCCCGGCAGTCATATTCTCGGCCCACATCGGGGTATAGGCGAGCGACAGATAACCACCTGCCAACCCGGCCATGGCGCCTCCGAACAGTACCGCCAACGCGCGAACCCGCAGGACCGGCAGGCCCATGGCGCTGGCCGCGTTGGGGTTCTCACCGACTGCTTGAATGATCAGGCCGACGCGGCTTTTCAACAGCACCCAGGCAACCAAGGCGAAAAGCGCGAAGGACAGGTAGACCAGCAGGTCCTGGGCGAACAGCATGCGACCGATCAACGGAATGTCGCTCAGGAAAGGAATGGCGATCGGTTCGAAACCGGCCAGCGGCTTGCCGACCCAGCCGGCACCGATGAATGAGGACAGGCCGACGCCAAAGATGGTCAGCGCCAGGCCGGTAGCTACCTGGTTGGCATTGAAGCCCAGCGCCACCAGCGCGAACAGCTGCGACAGCAGCATGCCGCCCAGGCAGGCGAACACCACGCCCAGCCAGAGGTTGCCAGTGGCGAAGGCGGCGATGAACCCGGCCACTGCGCCGAACAGCATCATGCCCTCCTGACCGAGGTTGAGGACGCCGGACTTTTCGCAGACCAGTTCGCCGAGTGCGACCAGCAGCAGCGGCGTGCCGGTCCGGATCATGGCGTAGAAGATGTTGGTGAGAAGGTCGATATCCATCAAATCAGCCCTCGAGCTGTAAGCGGCAAAGCAAAAGAGAAGTGGGGCATGAAGGTCATGTGGCTGGCTCCGGCTCGAGCGCCGATGTGTGCGGCTTGCGGCTCCAGCCTTTCAGGCGCGGCCGATAGAGAATCAACACGTCGCAGGCCAGCAGGAAGAACAGGACCATGCCCTGGAACAGCTGAGTGATCGACTGCGGCAGGTTGGCCGCCATCTGGGCGTTTTCGCCACCCAGATAGAGCAGTGCCATCAGCAGGCTCGCAAACAGAATCCCGATGGGATTGAGCCGACCGAGGAAGGCGACTGTGATGGCGGCATACCCGTAGCCAGGCGATACCTGGGGCACCAATTGACCGATCGGGCCGGTGACTTCCGCAACTCCGGCCAGTCCAGCCAATGCGCCGCTGATCAACAGGGCAATCCACACCAGGCGCTTTTCACGAAAGCCGACGAAGCCAGCGGCACGCTTGTCGAGGCCAAGTACCTTGATCTGAAACCCGAGAAAGCTCCTGTGCAGCAGTACCCATATCACCACCAATGCCAGCAGGGCGAAGTAGAAACCGGCATGCACGCGTAGATCTTCGAACAGCTGGGGCAGACGGGTGGCGTCGCCGAACATCGCCGACTCGGGGAAGTTGAAGCCTTCAGGATCTTTCAACGGCCCATGCACCGCGAACAGCAACAGGTTCAGCGCGATGTAGTTGAGCATGATGCTGGTGAGGATTTCGTTTGCATTGAACTGAGTACGCAGCCAGGCGCAGAGACCAGCCCAGGCGGCGCCACCGAGGGTGCCCGCCGCAAGCGTAAGGGGCAGCGCCCAGCGCGAGTCCCAATCGATGATGTTCACCGCCAGCGCACTGCCGGCCAACGCGCCGATAAGCAACTGACCCTCGGCACCGATATTCCAGATGCGCGCGTTGTACACCACGGCCAGGCCCAGGGCGCAGAGCAGGATCGGTAACGCCTTGACCAGAAGTTCGGAGACGCCGTAGAGGTCGCTGACCGGATCGATCAGCAGCACTCGCAACGTCTCCAGCGGCGGGTGACCCAGCGCGACGAACAACAGCGCGCCGCTGATCAGCGTCAGCAACGCGGCAAGTAGTGGCGACAGCCAGAGCATTGGTCGCGATTCATAGCCGCGTGGTTCTAGGGATAACAACATACGAAGGCTCTCAGGCAGCGGTGGGCGTGGGTTGATCGAACTGACCGGCCATCCAGCGACCCACGTCCGTGGGGCTGGTCTCGCGTGTGGCACGCAAAGCCGACAACCGGCCGTGGCTCAGGGCGGCGATGCGATCACTGATCTGGAACAGCTCTTCAAGGTCTTCGGATATCACCAGGATGGCTGCGCCGGCGTCTCGCAGCTCGATCAGTGCGCGGTGGATCGCGGCCGCGGCTCCGACATCGACGCCCCAAGTCGGATGCGCGGCGATCAGCAGCTTCGGTTGCTGGAGAATTTCGCGACCGAGAATGAATTTCTGCAGATTGCCGCCGGACAGGCTGCGAGCCGGGGTGTGGCTGCTTGGGGTCTTCACTGCGAATGTCTCGATGATGCGTCGCGCGAACGCCTCGACGCGGCTGTGCCGGATCAAGCCACCTCGCACCATTCCGTCCTGCTGGAAACCGGTGAGCAATGCATTGTCGGCCAGGCTCAGTTCAGGCACCGCACCATGGCCGAGCCGCTCGGCTGGAACGAAGGTCATGCCATGACGGCGTCGCGCATCGGGGCGCAAATGCGCCACCGGAGCGTCGAGAAAGCGGATGTGCTGACCCTGCTGTCGGCTCAGCCGCTGCTCGCCGCTCAGCAGGGCCAGCAGCTCGTCCTGACCGTTACCGGCGACACCGGCGATGCCCACGATCTCCCCGGCACAGACTTCCAACATCAAGTCCCGCAGCGAGACCCCGAACGGATCGGCGTTGTGCCAGGACAGCGACTCGACACGCAGGAACGGCGTGCCACCGCGGGCTTTCGGGTACTCGGCTTCAAGCCCCTCTGCATCACCTACCATCAGCCGCGCCAGGTCCAGATCGGTGCACTGCGCCGGTACGCAATCGCCGGAGACACGGCCGCCACGCAGCACCGTCGCGCTCTCACAGAGCGCGCGCACCTCGTTGAGCTTGTGGCTGATGAACAGAATGCTGCAGCCTTCGGCAGCAAGCCGGCGCAGTACGACGAACAGATCGTCGGCCTCTTGCGGCGTGAGGACCGACGTCGGCTCATCGAGAATCAAAAGCTTGATGTCCTGCATCAGGCAACGAACGATCTCCACCCGTTGGCGTTCGCCGATCGACAGGCTGTGCACCAGCCGCTGCGGCTCCAGCGGCATGCCGTAGCGCTGCGACACCTCGCGGATCTTCGGCTCCAGCTGTCTTGGCGTCCCCGCGCCGGTGCCCAGCGCCAAGGCAATGTTCTCGGCCACGCTCAAGGTTTCGAACAGCGAAAAGTGCTGGAACACCATGCCGATGCCGCGGTCGCGCGCCTGCGCCGGGTCGCGCATGATCACCGGCTGGCCTTCCCAGCAGATCCTGCCGGCGTCGGGTTGCGTCACGCCGTAGATGATCTTCATCAGCGTGCTTTTGCCTGCGCCGTTCTCGCCGAGCAGGGCGTGGATCTCGCCGGCCTGGATCGAAAGATCGATGCGGTCGTTGGCCAGGCAACCTGGGTACGCTTTGGTGATACCGGTCAGTTGCAGGCGTGCGGTCTGTGGTTCGGGCATGTCGGCGTCCGCTGAAATTCTCATGGCATGGCAGTAGCAAAAAGCTGGCCAGCCAGTCAGGAAATGCCGAGAAGAACGGGGTAGCGCAGATGCGCTGCTGGTCGCTGGTCAACCGAGCGCTGTGGGTGCTTCGCTTTGGTGCTTGCTTGTCGGATGGGTCCGGCATGTGCACCGTTGCAGGGCGTGGCAACTGATGCACGTGAAGCATGCCGCGCCGGCAGGCGCGGCATTTGCGTGCTACGGCGCAACTCGGTCGGGCACCTCGCGCAACGCCTGCGCCGCATCGATGGCTCGAGGAAAGCCCGCGGTGACGGTGGTCAGGTACACCACTTCCTTCAGTTCATCCCGTGTGACGCCAAGGCGCAGCGCGTAGCCGGCGTGAACTTTCATATAGGGCAGGTTGCCCTGTGCGGCGAAGGCTGCGACCACCGCCAGCTGACGAGTGCGATCATCCAGGCCGTCGCGCCCCCAAACATCGCCCAGCGCGTACTCGGTGATGCCGTCGGCAAGAAATGGATAGTCTTCCCGCAGCGCTTCGAGTACGGGCTGACCAGCACCGCCAGACAGATGATCCATGACCTCGACGCCGCGGGTGTGGCGCTCGTTGCCGACCGCTTCCAGCGAGGCAAATGTCAGCGAGCCGAGCAACCCCAGGCAGACCGCGCTCAATGCGTTACCAGTCAGTAGATTCATCGCGGCGTCCTCAGTAGGGGCTGGCGGTCGGACGAACCACCAGTTCGCTGACATCGACATCAGCCGGTTGCTCGACGGCGTAGGCGATGGCTCGAGCGATGGCCTCGGCAGGAATGGCAATCCGGCGGAAGTCATCCATGGCTGCCCGCGCGCCCTCATCGGAGATGCTTTCGGCCAGTTCCGATTCGGTGACGCCGGGTGACACCAGCGTGACGCGAATATCCCCGCCGACCTCCTGACGCAGCCCTTCGGAAATGGCGCGTACCGCGTACTTGGTGGCGCAGTAGACGGCGGCGGTAGGGCTGACCGCGTAAGCACCGATAGAGGCGATGTTGATGAACTGACCTGAGCGCTGGCGCTGCATCAGCGGAAGGCCGGCCGCGATGCCATGCAGCACGCCACGGATGTTCACGTCGATCATCCGGTCCCATTCGTCGACCTTCATGGCATCGAGCCGCGACAAGGGCATTACCCCGGCGTTGTTGATGATCACGTCGACCCGACCAAAGCGCTGCTCGGCGAAATCGACGAAGGCCTGGGTGTCCTCGCGGCAGGTGACATCCAACGCACGAAAGGCTGCGCTGCCACCGGTTTCGGTGATGCTGGCGGCAAGCTGCTCGAGCCGCTCCAGGCGGCGTGCGCCGAGTACGACCGTGGCGCCTTTGGCGGCCAGCAGCCGCGCCGTCGCTTCGCCGATACCACTGCTGGCGCCGGTGATGAGTACGATTTTTCCGTTGCTGTTCGACATGTGCAGCACCTCCGCTCGGTCATTCGAATCGACGCCCATGCGCCGTGATTTGAATGCTAGACAGAGTGTCGCAGCTGGCGTTATGTCGATCCTGCCGAGGGCTTGCCTGATTCTGGCCCTGTGCCGATCACCAGATACCGTCGTGCAATGCAGCCGCCTCCTCTTCCAGCAGAGGGCCGATCACTTCGACCTTGCGTTGGCCGGCTTCGAAGACCACGCGGCAGGGCAGATCCAGCGTCGGGTTTTCAGGATGGTTACCGGTAATGGCTTTCAGGCTGCGTTCGGAGAGGCCGTACACCACCCGCCCAAGGCCCACCCAGTAAGCGGCACCGGCGCACATGGCGCAGGGCTCGGCGGAGGTGTACATGGTGCAGCGGGAAAGGAATTCCGGCGTGTAGCGGGTCGAGGCACGGGTCATCAGTACCCGCTCGGCATGGCCTGTCATGTCGTGATCCGGCATGTAGGCGTTGCCCTGTTCGAGCAGGGTTTCGCCGTCGGGGCCCACCAAGATGGCGCCGAAGGGATGCGTGCCCTCGGCCAGGGCGCGACGGGCGACATCGAAACTTTTGCGTAGCAGGGCAGCGTCGTCTAAGGGCATGTCGAAATGTCCATGGAATAGTAAAGAGGCGGCGGGGTCAGCCTTCGTTCTTCGGCACGCTCCAGGTGAACAGCAGCCGCTGCACCAGGCCGACCAGTTGAAACAGCCCCAGGCTGATGATCACCAGCATCATCAAGGCGGCAAACGCTTGTGGGACCTGGAACATCGAGGTCGAGAAGTTGATGAAGTAACCGAGGCCCTTGTCCGCCGCGACGAATTCGGCGACCACCGCGCCGATCACGGCCAAGGTGATGGAGATGCGCAGTGCCGAGAAAAGGTGAGGGATGGCATAGGGCAGGCGGATGTTGCGGAACTCGCGTGCCCGGGATGCGCCCAGCGAGCGCGACAGTTCGATCAGCTCCGGCGGCGTCGCCAACAGGCCGGTTACCGTCGACACCACGATTGGGAAAAACGCGATGAGAAAGGTGATGAACACCCGTGGCAAGTCACCAGCGCCCATCACCACGACAATGATCGGCGCGACGGCGACAATCGGCGTGGACTGGACAATAACCAGCAGCGGGTAGAGGGTGCGAGACAACAGCCTGGACGAGGCGAGGGCGATGGCCAGCGGAATGCCGATCAGAATCGACAGGCCATAGCCGAGCAGGGTGACGCGCAGGGTCGCGAAAATGTGCTCGGCCCAGATCGTTGGGCCAAGTTTCCAGGTAGCGGTGAGGATTGCGCTGGGGGAGGGCAGCACGAAAGCGGGCAGGCTGAACGCCCAGCAGGCCGCTTCCCAGAGCAGTAACAGGCCGAGCAGCGCCAGCCCTGGGGCGAAGCGTTCGCCCATTGCGCGATTAAAGGCCATGGCGGCTGAATACCTTGCGACGGATGTGATTGGCGAGCTCGTTGAAGCGGGGCTCGGTAAGGGTGTCAAGGGACCGTGGCCGTGGCAGGTCGACGTCTATGATCTCGGTTATCCGCCCTGGGCGGGCCGACATCACCAGAATGCGGTCTGCCAGCAACAAGGCCTCGGGAATCGAGTGGGTGATGAACAAGACCGTCTTCGGTCGCTGGGTCCAGATGTTCAGCAGTTCCAGACTGAGCTCGTCGCGCGTCAGAGCATCGAGCGCCGAGAAAGGCTCGTCCATCAGCAGGATTTCGGGGTCGTGTAGCAGCGCACGAGCAATGCCTGCGCGCTGCTGCATGCCACCGGACAGCTCGTCCGGGCGCTTCCCTCCGAACTCCTTGAGGCCGACCAGCTCGAGCAATGCTTCGCCGCGCTCACGCTCTTGAGCGGTGACCCGGCCGTATTTGTGCTTCATCGGAAAGGTCAGGTTGTCGCGGATCGTCAACCAGGGCAGCAGGGTGGGCTTCTGGAACACGATGCCGACTTCGTCCCGCGGGCCATCGAGTTTCTTGCCGTAAATGCTCACCTGGCCGCTAGTGGGACGAATGAGGCCAGCGAGGATTCGCAGCAACGTCGACTTGCCGCAGCCCGAAGGGCCGATCACCGCGATGAACTCGTGGCGATCGATGGCGAAGCTGGTGTCGTCGAGGGCGACTACTTCGCTGCCGTCCGAGGAGGTGAACACCTGCCGAACCTGCTCGAAGGTGATGCTCGGCCGGGCAGCCGAGCGGGTTTCGGTCTGATTCATGCGATTACTCGACGAAGCCGTTGGCAATGACCTGAGCCGGGTCGAGGCTGTCGCTCGGCAGGTTCTGCGCGCGGGCGACCCATTGCCAGGTGGTCTCCAGGCGCTTGGCATCGAACTTGGCAGTGCCCTCGGCTTCACTGATTTCGTTCTGCATCAGCGGGACCGACGCCTCGAACTGCTCCACGGCCTGCTGCTCGTCGATCTCCGGGACCATTTTCTTGAGCGCAGCCGCGGCTGCAGCCGGGTCCGCAATAGCCATTTCTTGGGCCTGGCGGTAGGCCTTGATGAATTTCTTGGCGACCTCGGGGTTGTCCTTCAGGAAGCGCTCGGAGGCGATCAACGACAGGCCATAGCCGTCGAAGCCATAGTCCGACCACGGGATGACCTTGAGCTGTTTCCCGGCCTCCTGCATTGAACGGGCAAAACCGGGCGCGACGGTGACCCAGTTGATGGTCGCGTCAACCTTGCCGGTGGCCAGCATGGGCGCTAGCGCGCCGGGGTCCAGCTTGAGCAGCTTCACCCCATCGCGAGCGATGCCGTTGGCTTCCAGGACCAGCGGAAACACCACATTCGAAGCAGAAAAGGTTGGGGTGGCGACAGTCTTGCCGGCGATGTCCTTGAACTGATTGATGCCCGAGCCTTCGGCCGTGAAGAAGGCGTCTGGTTGTTTGTTGTAGATCGGCGCCACGGCGACCACCGGTACGGGCCCTTGCGCTCTTGCCTGCAGCACTGAGGCCAGCCCAGCGCTGCCAAAGTCAGCGCTGGCGGTTGCCAGTTTGGTGACCACGTCGCTGCCGCCGCGTGCACTGGCGATTTCCACTTCAATGTCCTGCTCGGCGAACAGGCCCTTGTCGACACCAAGATAGATCACCGCCTTGTCGCCAGCGGGTAGCCAGTCGTTCAACCAGCGCACGGTATCGGCCGCAAGCGCCGCTTGGGAGAACAGGGCCAGCAGTGAACTGGCGATCAGGGTTTTCTTGAACATGGGGCGTCGCTCCTTGATAGGCGTCACGAGAGGGTGTCGATCAGAAAACGGGGTTGGGATGACGTGAAAAGAACGGCAGCAAGCTGGCGAGCAATAACTCCGGGGCGGCCAGTTGCGGTGCATGGCCACAGTCGAGGGTGACCCGCTCTGCGCCCGGCACCAGCTCTTGCATCCAGCGCTGAACGGCCGGGACTACCGAGCGGTCCGTACCGCATTCGATATACAGGCGTGGCAGGCGACCAAAGCGCTCGGCTGTCCAGCGCGCCACGACTGCGCGCCCGCCGTCCGGCTGTGAGCCCAGCCGTTGCGCGGCGGCCAGTGCTTGGGGCAGCTGTACGTCATGGAAGAAGAGCGCACAGGCAATTTCGGCGGGAACGCGAGTGCCGAGCCCGTCGGCGCTGCGTTGCAGAAAGGGGCCCACTCCAGACACTTCTGGCGCTGTGCTGACCAGCTCTGCGCAGGCATCGGCAAAGGACAGGCCGCTGGGCAACATCATGCCGGCTACATAGGTGACGCCTGCGATGCGTTCGGCGCGCTTTTCGGCCACGGCTGTCGCCGTCATCCCGCCACCGGAGTGCGCCACCAACTGCACGGGCCCTTCCAGTTGATCGATCAGGGCACATACGTGCGCGGCGTAAATGTCGAGGCTTACCGCGGCTGCTGGCGTGTCATCGCTACCGTTTCCGGGCAGGTCCACGGCGTGAGGGCTGAAGCCGGCAACCCGCAGCCCGTCGAGCAAACGGTCCCAGACCCAGCTGCCGGCCCAAGCGCCGTGGATCAATACGACATGACGGTCAGGCATACGTCCTCCGGTACATCTCGCGGTAGTGTTCTTCCACCGTCACGCCGGGGTAACGCGGTGCTTCGCCGGCTTCGAGGCAGGTAGGGATGCAGCTCACCTGATGGTCAGGGTTGCCGCCGTAGAAAAAGGGCACGCTGTAGCGCTCGTGCCCGGATAGATTCACCACGCGATGCAGGGTCGAGCGGTAACGGTCGTTGGTCCAACGAGCGATCATGTCGCCAAGGTTGACGACGTATGTACCGGGCAGTGGCGGGGCGTCCATCCAGGCTTGAGCACGGTGATTCCAGACCTGGAGCCCGGGGTTGTCATCTTGCAGCAACAGCGTCAGGCCACCGAAGTCGGTGTGAGCACCACAACCCTTCTCGCCAGGCGCTGCCATTGCGGGCTGCGGTGGATAGTGCAGCAGGCGCAGGGTGGCCATGGCCTCATCACAGAAGCCGGCGAAGTAGTTCTCCGGCAACTCAAGCGATAACGCCAGGCCTGCCATCAGCCGCTCGGCGAGATCGGTCATGGCGGCGTGATAACGCTCCATGGCGGGGCGGAAACCGGGCAGCGACGCCGGCCACTGGTTCGGCCCGTGATTGAAGCGCCCGGCTTGCACGCGCGGATCGTCTGCCGGCAGGTCGCGGCCCAGGTAGAAGCCTTCCTTCAGGTCAGCCGGCGCGCCGGGCTCTAGGCACTGGCCTCGCAGCGCTTCATAGCCGCGGTTGGCTGGTGACGCGGCCTTGTCGAGTGCTCGCTTGGCCTCGTCAGGCCGGTCGAATAACTGGCGCGT
Source organism: Pseudomonas sp. 10B238 (assembly GCF_000970615.1). Classification (NCBI taxonomy): domain Bacteria; kingdom Pseudomonadati; phylum Pseudomonadota; class Gammaproteobacteria; order Pseudomonadales; family Pseudomonadaceae; genus Pseudomonas; species Pseudomonas sp. 10B238. The sequence goes on along the minus strand of NZ_KQ033938.1, from coordinate 94,213 downwards.
CTGCTCGAACACGGCCGCTTGTAACCTCGCATCGATGCCATGCTTGTATATGTAGAAGAAGCCCCACTCACGGCAGGCCTGTCCGATCTGCCCGGCGACGGCATTGCGTTGCTGTGAATCGCTGCTGAGCAATCCGGTCAGGTCGATCAGCGGCAGGTAGCACGCTTGGGCTGGGTCTGAACTGAGTGGGTAGGCCATGACATGGCACCTGCAACGGAGGGGCGGGGGCCCGTTGTGGCGCAGTATCCGGTGCGTTAGCTGTACGCAAAAGAAGAGAATATCGAGCATCCCGATGCCGTTTCGGCATCGGTTGTGGCTGCCCATTTTGAGGGCGTGAAGCGCTCTAATACGGGGCTTACGACACCCTGCGCCGGCGTTGGGTTGGGTTGCTTGGCGTCATGTTTGGCGAGGCGCTGCGCCCCGGAATGGCGCACTCAGGGTGCCTTTCAATGAGGTTGAAATATTTCACATGCCAGGGCTGGCGCGTCGAATACAGAGCGCGCCGGCGATTGAAATCTGAGCGCGCAGAGAGATATGGCAAGGAGGGGGATAGGACGGTGCGGGTAGAAGTTGAACAGAGGGAATCAGGTGCACTCGGTCTCGGCGCGCTCGTATTGTTCGCGGCGGGTGATTTCCTCGCAGAGCGCGCGAACGAACGCGTCCACCGCCACCGGGAGGTAGCGCGAGCTGCGCACGTACACCCCGAGATCACTGAGCACCTGACCATTGTCGTTGAGTGGCAAGTGCACAAGAGTGCCGGTGGACAGTTCCGCTTCGATGCCGATGCGCGTCTGGAACGCGATGCCAGCGCCACGTTTGGCCATTTGCGCTGCAAGCTCCACCGAGCTGGTCTCCAGCGCCGCTTTCTGCGGCGAGCGGGTGCGCGCCAACACCGGGGCGAGCAAGTGATGAATCGAAAGGTCGCTTTTCGCCAGGATCAGGCGGTGTTCGGCACAGGTTGAGAAACTCACCTCGCGGCGTCCCGCCAACGGATGATTGGCAGGCACAATGGCACCGAGTCGAAAGTGGCCGACGCCCAACTGCTGCAAATCAGCGGTTCGCCGCAGCGCAAAGGCGATCCCGATATCGGCCTGACCGCTGGTAACCGCTTCTGGAATGGCTTGCGAGCCCAAGCTGGTCACCCCCACGGTGATGTGCGGATAGCGCGCAGTCATGCCTTCGAGCACCGAAGGCAGCAGATCGACCGTGACGCCCGAGACCGTTGCAATCTCCACATGGCCGGTGCGCAGCCCCTGCAACGCGTCCAGCTCGGAGCTGGCCCGCGCAGCGTCCTGCAAGACCACGAGCACGTGGCGAGCGAATACCTCACCTGCAGCGGTCAGACGCAGCCCGGCCGGCAGGCGCTCGAACAGCGGTGAACCTATTTCGGCCTCAAGTTTGAGGATCTGCCGGTTCACGGCAGAGGAGGCCACGTTGAGCCGACGCGCGGCTTCGCGGATCGACTGACAGCGTCGCACCATGTCGAAGTAATGAATCGCGGGGGAATGAATGCGCAGACGACGGGACATACAGATTGACGGCTCGGGGGGGGGCGGCGGAATGGCGCAGGGGTCAGCGCGGCGGCGTCAGGCCACAGCCTTTGAGAATCACCCTGATCAGCGTCTCGGTGCCACGTTCGAAATCGTCCTTGGTGATGCGGCGCTGGCCAGTGATGCGCCGTATCTGGTCAGAGAAGTCAGCATAGTGCTGCGTGCTGCTCCAGATCAGGAAGATCAGATGCATGGGGTCAATCGGGTCCATCTTGCCGGCATCGCTCCAGCCCTGCAGTACGGCGGCGCGACCGCGAAACCACTCGCGATAATCCTCGTTGAAGTGTGCGGACAGGCATTCGCAACCGCTGATGACTTCCATGGCAAAGATTTTCGAGGCCTGTGGCTGTTTGCGAGAGAACTCCATCTTGGTGCGGATGTAGTCCGCCAGCGCAACGGCTGGGTCGTCTTCCACCGTCAGGTGATCGAACGCGTTATCCCAGAGCTCGAGGATATGGCGCATCACTTCGACGTAGAGGCCGAGCTTGTTGGTGAAGTAGTAATGCAGGTTGGCCTTCGGCAGCCCGGCGCGAAGCGCAATTGCATTCATGCTGGTGCCCTTGTAGCCGTGGCGGGCGAATTCTTCGGCTGCGGCTGAAAGGATCAGCTCCTCGTTCTTCTGACGAATCCGTCCGGTGCGTTTACCGTCGGTGGGCGTCTGCGGCAGCAAAGCGTCGAAAGTAGTCATAAGGTCCTTTCCCTGTGTTGGCGGCATCAGGCCCGATGCGCTATCGAATGCTAGCCTACGCGGGCTACGGAGAAGGTGGCTACAGACCTTCGGACGGGTCGTGCACCCACGCCGAACTGACGCGGGGGTCGAGACAGCACAACGGCGGCACCGTTTGGGCGCCGCCGCTGGTGAACAAGACCGTTCAAGACGGCATGCCGCCCGTGGAACGAGCGGCTGTGCATATTAGAAATGCACTTTCACGATGGCGTTCCAGGCGCTCTGGTCGGTCGGGCCGACAAAGTTCTCGCTGACGAAGCCGCCATCTTTGATGCCGTACTTGTTCGACCAGTAGTCATATTCGATACCGACATAGAGCTGACCGGCCTTCTGGTACACGGCCTTGCCGAGGTCGTATTTAACCTGCGGGTTGATGTGCAGGTTCTTCGATTGGAAGTCATCTGAGCCTTCATTGCCGGCGTCATTGACGACCCAGTCGATATAGCCATCGATGAGAATGTCCGAGCTGCCGACGGGAATGGTGATGGCCCAAGTCGGGGTGATCTGCCACTGGCCGGAGGCCTTGTTACGAATGCCATCAGGCTTGCGGTAATAGGTGTTGATGGCCAGACGGTCGAAGCCTGGGACTGCCAGGTCGACGGCGGGGCCGAGCAGGTAGTTCTGCACTTCGTCCTCACCGCGCTCGTAGGTGAAGGCCACCAGCACATCCTTGATCGGCCCGTACGAGAAATCCATTCCGGTGGTCTTGCCGAGCGACAGACGCGGGCTGAACTCGCCGTAGTAGGTGCGTGCGGCCTCGCTGTCGTCCTGGCTTTCATTCCACTTGTAGTCGACGAATAGGAACACGTCGCCATAGGTCCAGCCACTGGCATGTTCAAAGGTCAGGGTGTGCTGGGTATCGGGGTCGACCTTGAAATCGTTCCCGTACAGATAGGTCAGGCTGTTGTTTTGCCAGAGCATCGGTGCGGCGATTGCCTGGCCAGCGAGCATCATGCTGCTTGCGAGTGCGGCAGTGGTCAGTATGGATTTCATGTAGCGCTCCTGTTTCGTTATGTGTGCTTTTTCTTGGCCGAACGGTCAGATGAATCTGACATAGCAAGTCTTGAGCCAAATGCTATGGGCTCACCGTAAGTTCGGCTTAGTTGTTATTTTTCAATCAGTTGTAGTTATCGGTTAGCCGCGATTCCGGCATCGTCCGCTCGCGGGGTATCTTCCTGCCCCAGAAAGAACCTGACCGAACGGACAATGCTTCATCTCGATGCAAGCCTTTAGCCATCCGCCCGGCTCGGGCGAGCTGGTATTCCTTAACGGGCTGCCATGTTGAACGTGTCGTTAGAAGACCATCTAGAAGTGCCGGGACGGTGGCGAGTTGCTGAACACAAAAAAGCCCCGCGGGTACGGGGCTTCACGTTTCGGGCGGTAATGATCAGATCACTTCGGCCCAGAGGTCATATTCGTCGGCGTTGGTCACGCGGACGCGGACCTTTTCGCCAGCCTGAAGTGGACGCTCGCTGTCGATGTAGACCATGCCGTCAATTTCAGGGGCGTCGGCCCATGAGCGACCGATGGCGCCGTCTTCGTCCACCTCGTCGATCAGCACGTCCAGTTCTTGTCCGATCTTGCGTTCCAGGCGCGCCGCGCTGATGGCTTGTTGATGTGCCATGAAACGGTCCCAGCGGTCCTGCTTGACGTCGTCCGGTACGGCTTCAAGGTCCATCGCTTCAGCGGGCGCGCCCTCGACCGGCGAGTACTGGAAGCAGCCAACACGGTCGAGCTGGGCTTCGGTCAGCCAGTCGAGCAAGTACTGGAAGTCCTCTTCGGTCTCGCCGGGAAAGCCCACGATGAAGGTGGAGCGGATGGTCAGCTCTGGGCAGATTTCACGCCACTTCTTGATCCGGGCCAGCGTCTTGTCTTCGAAGGCTGGGCGCTTCATCGCCTTGAGCACCTTCGGGCTGGCGTGCTGGAAGGGGATGTCCAGGTACGGCAGGATCTTGCCCGCAGCCATCAGCGGGATCACGTCGTCGACGTTCGGGTAGGGATATACGTAGTGCAGTCGCACCCACACGCCCATGCTCGACAGCGCCTGACACAGCTCGAGCATGCGCGTCTTGACCGGCTGGCCATTCCAGAAGTCGGTCTTGTACTTGACGTCGACACCATAGGCGCTGGTGTCCTGGGAGATCACCAGGATCTCCTTCACGCCGGCTTTGACCAGGCGCTCGGCCTCGCTGAGCACGTCGCCCACCGGACGGCTGACCAGCTTGCCGCGCATGGAGGGGATGATGCAGAAGCTGCAGGTGTGGTTGCAGCCTTCAGAAATCTTCAAATAGGCATAGTGACGCGGGGTCAGCTTGATGCCCTGCGGCGGCACCAGATCGACGAAGGGATCGTGATCGATGTTCGGCGGCACCACTTGGTGTACGGCGTTAATCACCTGCTCGTACTGCTGTGGGCCGGTTACGGCCAGAACGCTGGGGTGCACGCTACGGATATTGTCTTCAGCAACGCCCATGCAGCCGGTGACGATCACCTTGCCGTTCTCGGCGATGGCTTCACCGATGGCATCCAGCGACTCGGCCTTGGCGCTGTCAATGAAGCCGCAGGTGTTGACCACCACCACGTCGGCGTCCTCGTAGGACGGCACGATCTGGTAACCCTCCATGCGCAGCTGGGTGAGGATGCGTTCAGAGTCGACCGTTGCCTTGGGGCAACCCAGGCTGACGAACCCGACTGTTGGCGTTTTGCTCATCGACTTTGAACCTCGAAAACCGCGCATGAAAAAGGCGCGCGAGTATATAGAGCTGGGCATTTTTTAGCCATGTCTGCCGTCGCCCGGCCAAGGCATCAATGCCATCAGGGGCGAGCCGAGGATCAGGCGTCCGGTTTGGAACCTTCCCGCGAGTACTGATCGGGCTCAGCGATTTCCGAGCGATTCCGGCCGTTTTGCTTGGCACGGTACAGCGCGGCATCGGCCAGCTTCAGGACGCGTTCGATGTCGCTGGCGTGCATGGGCCAGACTGCGATTCCCAGCGAAACGGTAATGTTGCCGACCACGGGGATCTGCTCCAGCTCGACGCTGGTGCGCAGACGCTCGGCTACCAGCAACGCCGAATCGAGGGTGGTATTGGGCAGCAACATCAAGAACTCCTCGCCGCCGCTGCGACAGAGAACGTCAGCGTCCCGTGAGCAGGTCGTCATCAGCCCAGCCATCTGGCGGATGACGGTATCGCCCACGTCATGGCCGTGGGTGTCGTTGATGCGCTTGAAATGGTCGATATCCAGCGCTATGACCGCAAATGACCGGCCCTCGCTGGCGAGCATCTCGAGGGCCAGTGTGAGGCCGCGACGGTTGTGCAGCCCTGTCAGCGGATCGGTTTGAGCGTCCAGGTTGAGCTTGCCGATGCGCTGATGCAGCAGGCTGATGCCCAATTGCATGGCGCGCTTGAGTTGCGCCGCTTCGAAATACCAGGAGCGGATACGCTGAATGCGCTCAGCGCTGTTGGGAGCATCCATTTCGCTGGCGCGCTGGGCCAGCTGAGAAAGCGGTCGCGTTATCAACGTCGCCAGTCCCCAGATGCAAAGCAGCGTCAGCAGGGCGAGCGGTGCCGTCTCACGGATGACTTTGAGCATCAGATGATCGAGCGGCTGCAGCGTGTCGGCGGTTGGTCGCTGGGCCACGATGCCCCAGCCTGCTGCCGGGGAGGCCGCATAGCCAGCCAGCATATCCGCGCCTTGACTGTTGATCACTCGAAGGCTGCCGGACTCCCCTTGCAGCACCCTGTCGATGACTTCGTTCTCGCCCACTACTGTACCCAGGCGTTTCGGCTGAGGGTGATAGAGGAGCCTTCGCGACTGGTCGACGGCATAAAGGTAAGAGCCGTCCTGATAGAAGTGCTCGCCCAACATGCTATGGAGGATGTTGCGCTCGCGCAGAGAAATCACCCCGCCTATATAGCCGAGGTAGGTACCGTCACTGGCGACGATAGGATGCGAAATAAGGATTACCAACGTACCTAGTGCCGACGTGTACGGGCTGCTGATCAGCGGCTCGCGCTTAGCCAAGGCTCGGAGAGCACCCGGTGAGTTCAGCTTTTGCCCAACCAATAGGCCGGTATTCGGAGCGGTCGCCAGCACTTCGCCTTGGGCGCTGGTAACAACGACGGCATTGAAGCTGTCTGTCTGCTGCCGAAGCCGTCTGGCTTCCTCGTTCAGTACACCGTTGTCAGGAAACTGGGCAGCGATATTCTCAGCGCTGACGGCCAATTGCTGCTGGGCCGAGTGAAAGAACAATTCTGTCCCGTCTGCCAGTTTTGCCGCATAAGCGCGGTTGGCAGCCAGCGTGCTGCCGATCAGCGAGTCACGCTGGACCTTATAGCTGGCGTAGAAGCCGATACCGAGCGTGATCAAGCCACTCAGCATTGCCAACAGGATGATCAGTCGGCGCAAGTCCAAGCGAGGTAGGCGAGCGGTTTGCATAATTCCGGTTGTAATCAGTCTCGGTAACGGTGCGATGTAGAGATTTTGTTTGCCTCCAGCAACGACTGCAATCAGTCGACATAGGGCTGGCTGCTCCTGGCTCAGGGGGTAACTCGCGAGACCCTAACACGGTCATCGAGCAGGCAAACAAGATTATTGACTGCGTCCCCCTCGCTATCATGGGTAAAACATGAACAACCGAGCGCGGCAGGTGACCAATGTGCACCGGCGAGTAATTAGGTCCGGGGTCCCTTTGCTACCATGCGCTCATTGATCGAAACGGAAAGCTGCTGTGACCGACAACTCTACCTATTCGCCAACCGCGCCGACTCATGTTCCGACCGGCGTGCCAGGGTTGGACGCTGTCCTCAAAGGTGGGCTGCTACCCCGAGCGGTCTATATCGTTCAAGGTGGGCCTGGCGAGGGAAAGACCATTCTTGCCAACCAGATCTGTTACAGCTGGGCGGCTCGTGGCGAGCGCTCGCTATATGTAACCTTGCTGGCTGAAACCCACCACCGTCTGCTTCGTCATTTGCAGAACATGCGATTCATGGACAACCAATTCGCCGGAACTTCGGTGGTCTATGAAAGTGCTTTCGACATTCTGCGTACCGACGGATTGGAAGGCATCCTTCGCTACCTCACGCGCAACGGCAAGCGCCAGCAGGCTTCGCTGATCGTGATTGACGGCCTGTTCGCGCTGGAAGAAAACGCCGCCTCGGAGCGAGCGTTCCGTGAGTTCATCAACGACTTGTCGATCTACGCTGACGTGGTTGGGTGCACCATTCTGTTGCTGACCAACAGCAAGCGCGACTCCGGTAGCCCTGAGTTCACTATGGTTGATGGTTGGTTGCACCTGGGGAGCGACGAGGACCAGTTCCGCACCTACCGCTATCTACAGGTGCGCAAGTTCCGCGGCAGCGACTTCATCTCCGGTCGGCACATGACCTCGATCACCAGCGACGGTTTTCGCGTGTTTCCGCGGCTCGAGGCGGTCACTGGCGATCTACAGTCGGCAAACATGCGCGACGAGCGCTTGAGCACGGGCGTCGCCGGGCTCGACGACATCATTCAGGGCGGCATTCCTTTTTCCTCGACGACCTTGCTGGTAGGCCCGACAGGGGTAGGCAAGACCACCTTGGGACTGAGCTTCATCTGCGAGAGCAGCGAAGCCGAGCCTGGGCTCATTTTCGGCTTCTACGAGGACGCCCACAGACTGCGACGTCGTGCGAAAGCGCTTGGGCTTGAGCTGGGCGCGATGATCGACAGCGGCGTGGTGGAGGTGGTCCATCACTCCCCGACGGAGCTGTTACAGGATCAGCTCGCTGAAGAAATTATCGAGGAGGTCCGCCGCCGGGGCGTCAAACGGCTGTTCATCGACGGCATCGACGCGTTCAAGCAGGCGGCGGTGAACGAGCAGCGGCTGGGCCGTTTTGTCAGCACTCTTACCGCTATCCTGCGTTGCGAGGGCGTGACTACGGTATTTAGCGCCGAGCTGGCCGAGATCGTCGGTGGCGAACATGGGCTGCAGTTCGCGGCGGTCTCGGCGATAGCGGAGAACATCATTCTGCTGCGGTACGCGGAACTCGAGTCGAGGCTCTACCGTACTCTAGCCATTTTGAAGATGCGTGAAAGCGGCTTCGATCCCTATGTATATGAGTTCTATCTGGGCGAGGGAGGGTTCAAGCTCGGAGGGAGGATGGAGCGTACCGAGGGGGTCGTGACGGGGCAGCCCCACCGTCAGACCCTAACGGGAGGGCGGGATGCGTGACGAGCAGCCGCAAGAGCTCGACCCGCTCGTGTTGCTGGTCGAGGACGAACTCGGCCTCAGCAAGCTGATGGTGATGATTCTCGAGGACGAGGGCTACCGAGTCGTCGAAGCGGCAAATGGCGCGCAGGGCTTGGCCAAGCTTGAGCAGGAAAAGCCGGCGCTGATCATCACTGACTATATGATGCCTGAGCTCAATGGCTACGAGATGGTTTGCACGATACGCAAGAACCCGGCGTTCGACGACGTGCCGATTCTGATGATGAGTGCTGCCTTGCCTCAGCAGTTGCCGGTCGACGATCTGGTCGATCATTTTCTGCCCAAGGGCACCGGGCTTGAGAAGCTGGTGACCACCATTCGCCATCTCATCGAGACTGGCGGCAAGCCTTTAGAGCCGGCTCCCTAATGGCCGGCCGGCTGCTGCGCTCAGGGCGCCGGGGTTAGGCCCGCACCGCTGATACCTGGGCGATTGCTTGGCAGGAAGCGCTTTAGGCGCAACGCTGGCGACTCGATCAGATGCCAGGACAACGCAGCCATGGCGATGCTCGCTGCCAGGCTGATCGCCATGAACATTGGCAGCGAAAGCTTCGGGTCCAGCCAATGAACCAACAGCTGCTGTACTGGGAAACTGAAAATGTAGATGCCATACGAAAAGTCACCGTATCGGCCGAAGCGTGACAGTCGCGGAATTCTCAGGTGCGCCAGGTAAATGGTCAGGTAGGGCAATGTCAGCACATGAACAAGGAACCACCACTCGGTCCTCGCGCTGATCAGCGAAAGCGTAAGCAGCACGACCGCGATCTTCCAGTTCCAGGGCAGGATCTTGCGATACAGATAGAGCGCTGATCCGAGAAAGAAAAACATGCCCAGGCGAGTCATCTTGCGCAGCATGTCGCTCTCCAGTCCAAGGTTAGGCGCCAAGTGGAAATGGATGAACATAAGCGCGATTGGCACTGCCAGTACGGCGATTCGTCCGAACAGTTTGAGCAGCCCCAGCAACAACAACATCGTGTACATCAGCACTTCATAAGGCAGCGTCCAGACTGATCCATTGACCGTCTCGGGGAACGGGTTTTCGGTGAATACGCCAGGCAGGTGGAACTGGGTGAACAGCGCCACATTCGTGAGATAGCGGACGGTCTGGCTATTGAGCAGGTACTCGCTCAGCGACAGTTCGGTGGCCAGCGGGCCGACAATGAAAGCCGTGAACAGCGTCGATACCGCTAGCGCCGGAAATATTCGCAGCGCTCGTTTGCCGGCGAAGTCCAGGCTGCTGCGGCTGTGAATCCAAGATGCGGCAATCAGAAAACCGCTCATGACGAAGAATAGATTCACCGCTATGTCGGCCGTATCCATCGAACCGGTGAACAGCCGCACCGGTTCGACAGCGCCCAGTCCGGACAGCCAGTAACAATGGCCAAGCACCACTGCGGACGCAGCGAAGAAGCGTAGAAAGTCAAAGTTGTTTTCGTCGCGTTGCACCGATGCGATATCCACACGCGTCTCCTAATCAAGTCCAACACTCGGGTGGCCCGAGTCAACGCAATGGGAAGGTCTTGTTCATGCCCAATGCACCGCTCTCGCCGTCATGGATGGCCTGCTCGAGAAGCGCCAGGCGCTCCCGGCTGTTACGCAAGCGGGCAAAGAGGCGCAACAGGGTGAGAAAGACCGCTCGGTTGAGCCAGTGAAGCCGGGGCGAAGCGGCCCAGACGTTTTTGTCGAACCATGCTTGGTTGCGCGCGGTGTAGTAGGCGCGGAAATCGGAATCACCAAGCAGGAAGGTTTCGTAGATGTTGCTGGTGCGCTCCTTGATGTTCCAGGACTGCTCCAGCTCCTCGATTACGGCTTCGGTAAAGAGATACAGTCGTCCACCGCTGGCCGTAATGCGCCGGGTGTATTCGGTATCGTCAACGTAGAGGACCAGTTCCTTGAGCGGCAGACCTATCCGTTCATACAGGCTTCGATGGGCGAGCATGCCCCCGTAGGGGGCGAATGGCAGGCTGATGCTCGTGGGTGGCCTATTGGGCCCCTTGCCCCAGGGCAGCCGACGCCAGAGTTTGTAAGGCAGCTGGGCGATATGAAAACCGAAGTAGCTGGAGCGCGGTTGGCGGATGTACCGCGGGGGCACGCCTTGCGCAACGTCGGCTTGTTGCGTTGCCCGATAGCCCAGCACCGCGACCCGATCCCTGCCGAGCAGGCCAGTGAGGCGCGTAAGCTCGCGGTGCAGAATCGATACCGCGGCCGCCGTGGGCGCGTTGTCGTCGTCCATCATCCAGATGTAATCGGCATCCGCAGCCAAGGCGGCCTGGAGGCCCACCGCGTAGCCATTGGCCGAACCGGTGTTCTCTGTCAGCTCGATCAGGCGGACCTGGTCCGGCCAGCGTTCCGTCAACTGATCGAGTGGTGCCAGCGCCGCGTTGCTTACCACCACCACGTCGCTGATGGCGGTAAAGCTCAGGGCCCGTTCGATCAATTGCTGGAGATAGGGCAGCCGGTCGCCGTAGGTCACGGTAACCACAGTGGTTTTCGAAGTCATGGTTGTCTCGGCGTGAATCCTGAGGATGCCCGCTACCTTGATAGCGTGGCTCATCTGGCAAGGCCCTTGCGGCGATGCGGTGGGAGCGATAGCGGGAACTCGTTGAGCGTGGTCTACAGCTGAATCAAACGATCTTGTCGGGTGCGTTGCTGATTGCTAGATACGTTCCATTGGCCGATCGATCGGCGGAAGAAGGGCTATCGTCCTCTGCGGTAAAGAACGCGTGGAAGACACTGATCAATGGGTTATTACCGGGCATGCCGGCGATTGCCGGAGCCTGGAATATTTCCGTATAGGAATACCCGTCTGCATACACCAGCGTTTGCTTGGTTTGGTCTGCACTGTCCATGGCGTCTCCAAATAGGTCGCGGGTTAAAACGAGTAACGAGTGCTTTCGCCTGAGCGGATGTACGGGCTGCCGGAAAGCGGCTTCGCCAAGCGAATTGGGGCAGGAGATGGTGTGTCGGCGTGGTTGACCACGATGCATGGGCTAACGCTCTGGCGTGACCCGAGGTTGTAGATATTTTTTCCAGCCGCACAGTGGGACGTGCCCTGCGCAGCACTCTCATACTCGTGTAGGTGCTGCTCATCGTATGCTGAGCCGGTTTTGTGGCTGGCGTTTGTTGTCCCGCTGATCAGCAGCGCGAGGCTTAATGCCGAAAGGGTCTGAATGCGGTGTGTTGCGGTGGTTGTGTTCATCCTTGAAGCCTCGCAATGGGGAATGAGGGCTCGGTCAGGCGTGCTTCATCGGTACAGCCGTCGGGTAAACCTGAGCCACGCTCAGAGGGGTTACCGTTGGTCGATGCAACAGCGCGTCCTGCCCTTGAAGCAACGAAACCTCTCGAACCCTAGTATCAACGAACGCCTTAATCTCCTGCCTGAATCGTTCGGTTGAAAATCGCTCTGCGCTTGTGCGGCAAGTCTCAGGCAGAATCAGATGCGCTTGCGCCTCGAATTGCCCCACAGCGGCTATCAGTGACTCCGGCATCTGTTCGGTATAGAACACGCCCGTCGGCTCGGGGTGGTCGATTCCTCGTACGGTTTCCAGTACACCCCCTCTGCCATAGGCGATAACGGGCGTGCCGCATGCCTGGGCTTCGATGGGTGCTATGCCGAAGTCTTCTTCCGCTGCAAAGACGAAGGCGCGGGCGCGCTGCATGTGGTGCAGCAGCACCGCGAAGCTCTGATACCCCATCAGCGTTACGTTCGACGTGGCGAGCTCCTTGGCCTTTTCCATCTCAGGTCCGCTGCCGATCACGACCAGCTTCTTGTCCGGCATCCGCGAAAACGCCTCGACGATCATCGGGATGCGCTTGTAAGGCACCATTCGCGAGGCGGTCAGGTAGTAATCCTCCTTCTCCGCGTGGAGCGTGAACTGGCGCGTGTCGACCGGCGGGTAGATCACCGTGGATTCGCGTCGGTAGCTCTTGTTGATTCGCCGGCCGATGAAGTGCGAGTTGGCGACGAAGTCATCCACGCCGCTGGCGGTGCGCTGATCCCACATGCGCATGTAGTGCAGGAGCATGCGTGCCAGCTTGGCCTTGAAACCATGGTCCAGGCTCGCTTCGTGCAGGTATTGATGTTGCAGATCCCAGGCATAACGGATCGGCGAGTGCACATAGCTGATATGCAGTTGGTTGGGGCCGGTCAATACGCCCTTGGCGACGGCGTGACTGCTGGAAATCACCAGGTCATAACCCGACATGTCCAGCTGCTCGATGGCCAGTGGCATCAACGGCAGATACTTCTGGTAGTGCGTCTTCGCCTTCGGCAGTTGCTGAATGAAGGTCGTGGTGGCGCGCTTGCCGCCGAGGTTGGCGCGGTCCTCGTCAGAGAGGAAGTCGATCACGGAATACAGGTCGGCTTCCGGCCAGACGTCCAGCAGTCCGGAAAGCACCCTCTCAGCACCGGCGTAGGTCACTAGCCAGTCATGAATTATGGCGATTTTCATTGCGATGGCCTTTTTGTAGGTTGGGGAGTGGCGGCCGTCACCTCAGTTGCCGTGACGGGAATCGCAGCCGATGCCGTTACTGCTGTACCGGCGGGCGGGGGTGGTGCGTCGGAACAGTCAGGTGGCGGACCGGGCCTCGGGCTAGTGCTTTGGCTGGCTGAATGGCAGCGAATTGATGCCCGCAACATTGGTATTTCGTGCTCCAGTGAACGCTTGGTCGATGAGCCTGGAAACCTGACGAGCCGAGGTGTTCCAGCAATACCGCGCGACGTTAGCCTTGCCTCGTCGCCGCAGGTCCTGACGTAAGGCGGCGTCGTTGAGGATTCGCTGCATGCTCTGTGCGATGTCCTCCACGTTCAGGGGGTCGAAGTACAGTGCGCTGTCGCCCAGAACCTCCGGAATAGATGCGGCGCGCGCAGCGATGACTGGGCAACCGCAGGCCTGGGCTTCGAGCGGCGGGATGCCGAACCCTTCATACAGCGAAGGAAACACGAAGGCAGTCGCACCCTGGTAGGCCTCGACCAGTTCCTCATCGGTTAGCCTGCCCAGCATGCGAATGCGTCGACTGCCTGGCACATCGTGAAGGCTGCCCGAGAAGATCCGGTTCGAGTCGCCAATGATGCGTAGCTCAACTTCACTCCGACCTTCCATGCTGAGGAATGCCGCCACCATACGGGCGAAATTCTTGTGTGCACTGGGTGACGACACCGCCAGCAGGTAAGGCGCCGCCTCGCGTGGGCATTGCTCTGCGCAAAATGGTTGGAAACGCCCGTCCACGGCGTTCGGCACGACACATATGCTGCTTGCTGGATAACCGTAATGGCTCGCTATTTCCTTTCTGGAAAAGTCGCTGACGGTGATCAAGGCTTTGGTTCGTCCAAGCAATAACGGGGTCAGGTTTCGGTACATGGCTCTGAATGTCCTGGAATAGCTTTCCGGGTGCCTGATGTAAGTTATGTCGTGGTGCGTTGCGATCTGGTTGCCATAGAACAGAGGGGCGGTGTTGCACAGCGAGACCAGGGGGGGGTAGCCGTTGCGTGCCAGCCACAGTGGGAGGTCCAGCTGCTCCCATGCATGCCCTCGGTGTCGGCCAATACGTCGGACCTGCAATTGCTCTGCGCTTTCGTGCAGGCGTATGTCTTCGGGTGCGACGAAGACCAAGTCGTCGCGCATGTCCTTCAGCTGCAGGGAAATCTGTTCAGCGAACCGCTGTACGCCCCGCATGTCCTGGGTCAGGAAGCGAGCATTGATCACGATCATCTTGAGTTCCTTCTGTTCAACGAGTCGAGATGGGTTGCAAGGGCTCGGATCCGACCGAATCAGGTCCGAGGCTAAGGATTTTCGGAAACGCGCTGAGTTCGACGCGGGCGGCGCAGTGATCCGCGTTGCTCGGGCATTGCCAGACGATAGCGGTGGTCCACCCCTTGTCGGGCTGAGCGGTATCCAGCAGTTTCAGGTTGCTGGCTGACTTGCCTGCCGAGGTGATGGTGACCGGGCGGGTCTGGTCTGTAGTACTCCAGGCCACCAGAAGCTGATCTTCGTCGTTGCCGAAGCGCAGCAGAACGCTGTTTCGGGATTCCTCGACCCGGCCCAGGAACTGGTAATCCTTGATGATCGGACTGATCGCTTCGAGCACCTGGTACGCAGGTTTTGGCGAGTAGTCCTGCCTGAGCAGGCCGAAGTTATGTTCCCGTTCGCGCTTGTCGGTGCCGTCGTTGCGGAAGTCGTACCACCAGTATCCGCGCACGTTGGGTAGTGTCCTGGCGAGGAAAAAACTCCGTGCCAGATACGCTGCCTGTAGGGTTTCGTCGATGCCGCAGGCACCTTGGTGCGCAGGCCAGGCCATTTCCGTCAGGTAAAGCGGCACCGGTTTATTGGCGGCACGGGACAGTTCCATGTCGACGCCGGCGAGCCATTCGATCCAGGCTTCCGGTGTGTTCTCCCCTCGACGCCTGCAATGGACGTAGGGGTGCAACGAGAGGCCATCGACCGATTGCATGATTCCGGCTTCGATCAGGCGCAGCGCGAAGCCGGATTCGATGCCCTTCGTGGTCACTGCACCGGCCAGCACTTTGGCGTCCGGGTCATGCTGGCGGATGATGCCCGCAGCATCGGTGATCAGCCGGGCGTAGTCCGCGGTGAACTGCGGATCGACCGGGTCCTCGACATCCCATTCGTTCCAGATCTCGTAGTGCTTGATGCGGCCGCGAAACTGCTCGGCGGTGAACGCCACGTAGCGGTTGAATGCGCTGCGTACCGGTTCGCTGCGTGGCTTCTCGCCGTCGCCGTGAAAGCGATTGCCGTAGCCAAGAATGAACAGGCTGTCGATCCCCTGCGCTTCGTTGCCGGCAAGATACTTAGGCCAGTGCGGTTCCACCTTGAGCTGATCGCGCCTGCGCTCGAGGAAGGCCCAGTGCGCATCGGTGCGCACGGACTCGATGCCAGCTTGTTTCAGCAGCTGCACGCCCTTGCTGCTGCTGTCGCGTAGGTGCAGATCATGCGAGCAGACCCCCAGAATGAACGGGTCCTCAGCTGGCTGTGCCGGTGCCTGCATGGCAAGGACGGTCACAGCGGCGGCAATCGCCAAGCGGTGTAGTGGATGGCGACATTTCATGGCCGGTCGTCCCTAGTCTTTCGCTTGTCGAGTTCAAGGCCGTAGCGCGTTGATACCGAAGCAATCGGGTGATGACGCTCACGCGGCGTCAGGGCATGTGCGATGGCCATGCCGAGGAATAGGGTGGCCGTAGTGACTTCCAGTACGTCGGTTGCCCAGCCAATCAGGATGGTGCAGAAAACGATCCCCAGCAGCGCGTCGCGAATGCGCGGGCCACGGTCATGCAGGCGCAACAGCAGCGGAAACAGCAACAGGTACAGCAGCACGCCGAATACACCGAGCATTCCCCATAGATACAGCGCGGTGTTATCGGCGATGCTCAGCAGCTCCAGCCAGGCCAATGGAAAGGCTGCCGCGCTGCTGCCTACTGCACCGAAACCCGCGCCCCACCAGCCCCAACCTTCATTGGTCACGACGTCGATGAAATTCGGCCAGCTGTGAATCAATCGGTCATTGAAGGACGCCAGCAGGCTGGCGCTATAGGCCTCGCTCTGCGGAATGTTCAATAGCAGGCTGGCGATCGGCAATGCCATTCCGGTCAGCACGGCAATGAAAAATGCCGTGGCGCTGGGCAGGCGATAGCCGGCCAGAAACAACATCATCAGGGTCAGCAGGTAAGCCGCCGCGGTGGACTTATTGGTCGTCAGAAAGATTGCGCCGAAGGCCACCGGGTACAGCGCCACCCGTAACAGCCGCGACTGCAGGAACGCCGCGAGGAACAGGCTGTACAAGGCGATCATCACGGCCAGGTTGGTCGACATCCTGGCGAACCCGGCGAGACGGTCGGTACTGCCGAAGGCCCATGATTTGTTAGCGGTCAACTCGACGTCGCCCATCATGTAGCTGTAGCCCTTCCACGGCACGCTGGTGAACATGTCCAGCGCAATACCGAGCAGGGACGCGACCAGGCACAGGCCGATTACCCAACTGAGCAGGCGGGTCCTCTGTTCCAGGTAGCCGCCGCAGAACAAGCCGAACAGCAGCGGAATGTAGATGAACAGACTGAAGCCGACATTGCCGAGCGTGGCGCCGTGCAGCAGCGCGAACAGGCTCGAGACCAGCACAGCAAACAGCACCAGCCACACGCCGGGTTTGCTTTGCGTCCTGGGTAATTCCAACGCAACCGCGGCGACGCAGGCCAGCTTTGGTAGGTAGAGCAGGGCGGACACGCCAGCAACATCCAGGTAGTAGCGAAGTGCGCCGGCAAAGGTTTCGCTGATCAGCAGCGAGGCCGCGATCAGCGTGAGCACGGTGGGTTTGTCAATCGCCAGCGGTCTCGACCTGCGGTGCGAAATGGTCAGCGAATTCGGGTTCATCGTGGGCGCTCCGGCCGTGCAGCGTGGAATACAGGATCGACTGGTACTGATCGAGCATTCGTTCCGTATCTAAGAAGGCGGCGACGCTATCGCGTGCCTGGCTGGACAATCGATGGCGCAGGCCGCTGTCCAGATAGAGCTTGAGCATCGCCCTGCCGAGGGAGTCGGGATCGGTCGGCGTGCACAACAAGCCATTCAGGTTGTCCCGGATGATCTCCGGCAGGCCGCCCATGTTCGTAGCGATGACGGGCAGATGCTGTGCGCAGGCCTCGACCGCCACCAGCCCGAAAGGCTCAGCCCAGATTGACGGTACGACCAGTACATCGATCCCCTGCATGAAGCGTTCTGAAGGCTGATAGCCGACGAACCTCACTTTGGAAGGGTCGGCCAGCTCGTTGAGCTTCGCTTCGTAATCCAGCTTGCCGCGACCGGCGATTTCCAGCGTGGCGTTGATGGACAGCGCCTGGAACTGCTCGATCAGCCAGCCCACACCCTTGTTTTCAGACAGCGTGCCGATGTAACCGAAGCGCAGCAGGCCGCTGTGATGCAGGCGTGGCTCGGCCGAGTGGCTGTGGCTGGAGTCGACGCAGTTGTGCACTACATGCTGGCTGGCCCGGCTGAAGTAGCCCTCGGCCGTTATTCGATCGAGGACGAAACGACTCACACCGATGACCGCCGCGACCTGAGCCGACGCAGCAGCATGCGGCTGGCGAAAGGCCGAACACATGCCACACTGGCGCTCGCAGCTACGGCCCTTGCTGAACATGGTGTCCTTGGGACAAAGCAGATAAAGGTCGTGCAGCACCTGAACGATCGGTAGCCCGGCCGCGCTGATCTCATCCCAGGCCGATATCGACCACCCGGTGAGGTTGTTACACACCACAACGTCAGGCCGTTCATGCTCGATGACCTGGCGCACATGCCGCCGCATGCTGCGGTTGTAACGGTCTCGATAGTGCCAACCGAGCCGCAACAGTCGGCTGGGACGGGACTGGGTGAAATGCCAATAGAAGTTATCCAGCCCGGCTCGGTAGATCCGCACGCCGTCGAGCTCTTCTTCGTGCAGCCCGGCCTCTGGTCCGGTCGCCAGGACGACGGTGTCGCAGCCACGACGCTGGAGCCCTTCGGCGATCTGGCGGACGACGATTTCGGCGCCACCGCCGATATGGGGCGCATACAAACTGTGTAGAACTAGAACTTTCATGGTGTGCCCCTCGATGAGCCGTCAATCCGCTCGACAGGCCAGCGCTAGGCCAGGAAGGGCGGCGGTGCTGCAGAGGTAGCGCGTGGGCACACGGACCTTTTGTTCACGCTGCAACAGGTTCAGCAAGATCACCGAACGCTTCTCGCCGTCAGCGCTGACAAAGATCGCCTCGAGCTCGTTGAAGCTGCCACTGTGCAGCTGCACCTTTTCGCCTGGTTCGAACTGCGGCTTCTGGGAAGGGGCCGCCAGGCGTTGGCGCAGCTGCTCGATCAGCTCGTCTCTGACCGGCGTCGGCTCGCTACCGAAGGCCACCACTCGGGCGACGCCGCGAGTGGAGCGGATCGGGTACCAGTTATCCAGCTGCCGATCGAGACGGATGAACAGGTAGCCCGGAAAGAGCGCTTCGTCCGCCTTTCCGTTCCCTGCGGCGTTTGGCTTCACTGGCCGGTAGCACTCGAAGTGCTGACGTCGAAGATTGTCTTCGGCGCGGCTTTCCTGGCGGGGTTTGGTCTGGATCAGGTACCAGCGAGCGCTGCTGAGCGAGGTCATATGAACTGCCTTCCGTAGTGAAAATTTCAATGTCCGTTCTGTCGACGTCATGCGCCTTGCAACATGGCCGACTGCTCTATTCCCTCGACCAGAGAAAAGCGTTTGAGCAGTGCCTGCGCTTCGCTTCGGCTGTTGAACATCAATACGTCGATGATCGACAGCGAGGGCACGAAGGGATGGTTGAACTGCGGATAGCTCAAGTCATCCATGCGCAAAAAGCGCAGCACCAGTCCGTTCGATCTGAAGTAGGCAGGACAGTAGAGCGCCGTGCCGCCAATGGGGTTGATGTACAGCTCGGCGTTCATCTTGTGGGCGATGGTGACGACGCGTTCCTGCTTGTCCATGCGTGCCGGCAAGCCCAACTCCGAGCCGATGCGGATAGGCGTTGCGATCTGCAGATAGGCGCAGATCCGCCGAATGGAGTTTTCGATGAAGCGCGCCAGGTTGCGTTCCGGATGAGCCAGAATCTGGCGCACCAGCGTTATCACCTCGGTCTTGTGTGGTGCGCGTGAGTAGCTCAGCTCCAGCGTTTTCAACAGTTTCTGAGCTTCCTGCTCGAACTCGTCGCATAGCCAGCGCTGGTTGATCGGGGAGAACTGGCTGGCTTTGCGCAACGGGAACGTGATCAGTTTTGGCTGCCCGTTCGCCAGCACGCGGTTACGGTTAATCCAGGAGCCCTTGACGTACTGAAGGTCGTCGCCCAGCACAAAGACATCGCTGCGCGCGATCAGCTGGAAATAGCCAAGGTAGGGGAACAGGTAGGGCTGCATCATCGAGACGGTTCTGAGCACGGGCTTATCCCTCGCGTGTGTCAGGCTTTTTGAGAATAGCTGTAGTAACCGTAGGCCCCGGTCTCGTAGGCGGAGCTCGAGGCCCTGCGTTTGACGCCGTTGAGGATGGCGCCCTTGAGCAGTACGCCGTTCTGCGCCAAGCGTCGCTTGGAGGCTTCGACCTGGCCGGCGGTGCTCAGCCCATAACGGGCCACCAACAGGCAGGTGCCGGCCTGTTGTGCAACCAGGACGGCATCCGTTACCGCCAACACCGGTGGTGTATCGACGATCACGAAGTCGTATTCACGCTCGGCTTCTTTCAGCAACCGGGCGAAGTTCTCGTGCATCAAGAGTTCTGAGGGGTTGGGCGCGGAATGCCCGCTAGCGATGAAATGCAGGTTGGCCTGATCGGTCTTGTTGACTACCGCGGCGAGTTGCAAACCGCTGGCCAGGGCGTCGGACAAACCGTTGCGCGGCCCCAGGCCGAACATGCCGGCCAGGTAGCCGCGCCGCATGTCGGCATCGATCAGAAGCACGCGCTGACCGGCCTGGGCGATGACCGAGGCCAGATTGCTGGCGACGAAGGATTTGCCCACCGAGGGTGTTGGGCTGGTGATGACCAGTACCTGATTGCGTGCCTCGAGCATGGCGAATTTCAGGCTTGTGCGCAGGCTGCGGAGAGATTCGATCGCCAGGTCGGCCGGATCGGCGCGACCCAGCAGCTTGCTTCGGCCATCGCGGATTTTCCGCAACCGGTACAGGTGCTCCTGTTTCGGCGAGAAGGGCAACGCCGCATACACGGGAGTACCCAGATGTTCGATGGTTTCGGGGCTTTCAATACCGCGATAGAACACCTGTCGCAACAAGATCACCATCGCCGACACCAGCAGCCCGACGAAGATCGCAACCAGTACCACCAGGGGCTTGATCGGCTTGGCCGGTTTTTCCACCACCGCGTAGGCGCTGTCGATGATGCGCACGTTGCCGATGGTGCCCGCACGCAGGATGTCCTGCTCTTGTGCCTTGTCCAATAGCAGCGTGTAGGTGCGAGTGGTGACCTGCATGTCGCGGTTCAGGCGCAGGAGTTCCTGCTGCGTCATCGGCAGGGTGTCGATTTTCCCCATCAGCGCGGCTTTCTGCGCCTGCAACTGGCCGATCTTCTTCATCAGCGTCTGGTAGGTCGGGTGTTCCGGCGTGTAGAGCTGGTTGTATTCAGTGCGCTTGAGGTTGTGCTCGGAGATCTGGGATTCCAGCGCGACGATCTGATCGAGCACGCCCTTGGTCTCGATGCTGATATCCACCGACTGGGCGCTGGTCTGATAGTCGTTGAGGGCGGCTTCGGCCTTTTCCAGCTCCTTGCGCACTAACGGCACCTGAGTCCGCAGAAACTCCAGGCGCTGGGCTGCTTCGGCGGAGCTGCGTTCGATGTTCTGCAGCACGTAGAGTCGACTGATCTTATCGAGGACGCGATTGGCTTTCTCCGAATCCGGATCCTCCAGCGTGAGATAGATAATTCCGGAGTCCTTGCCGGCTTCCCCCACTTTCAGTCGCTTCTGGTAGTCCAGCGCGGTGGTCTGCGGGCGGCTGCGCACGACGATGAACTCGGTGCCGGGACGGGCCTTGAGTTCGGCGATCTGTACCCGAAAACCGTCGTGCTGCACGGCTTCGTTGGTCTTGCCAGTCAGCAGCAGCTTTTCATCAGCGTCGTACAGACGGTATGAGCCGGCAGTGCCTGCACGTAGCAGCATTTTCTCGCCCAGGTAGGCTTCCGGCACGTCCAGCTGGAAGATGTCTAGCTTCTCTCCGCCCCAAGCGTAGCTGTCCATTCCCAGTATCGGCGCAGCCAGCTCGCCGTCTTCTAGGGGATCGTGTTGGCGGGCCAGGTAGCTGCCAAGCAGCGGGACGTACTTAGGCCGTGTGGTGATGTACAACTTTAGATCATTGACGGTGCTTCCCAGCACAGCACGGGATTTGATCAGCTCTATTTCGGTGATTGCCTGGGATACCGAGTTCGGCCGGGGCACGGCTTCCGGAATGCCGGTGATACCCGCCTTCTTCGGCTCGATCTGGATCATCGCGGTGGCTTCGTAGATGGGCGTGGCGACGATGGCATAGGCGACGCCGAGCAGCGCGAAGAGGGTGGTGATGGTGAAAATAAGACGCTTGTGATCGAACGCCACGCGCAGAATGCGCGCCAGATCGATCCTGTTATCGCCGTCGTAGTCCAGCGAAGAGCGGGCCATTGCAGTCATTGCGGGTTCCTTCCTTGAGTGTTGCGCCATCGGTGCAGCAGCGGGCGTGAAGGCCAGGTGTTCGTCAGACACCTGGGGTCAGCCTGCGTAAAAGATTGATGCTGATGTTCTGGAAGACCTGGCCCAGCGCCTGGAGCTTGCTGAGCGGGGAGATCGAAGCGAGTACCTGAGCGAACACCTGGATCATGAAGTACTCGTAAAGTGACGAATCGCCGATGCGCTGGTAGTAACGCGCGAGGTTGTAATAGGCGTGCGTGGTCATCTGGATGCGTTGCTTGCTGCTGCGCATCGAGAAGATGCCGCCTTCGTGCACCCGGTAGGCCGCAGGTTTGATCTCTTCGATGAACTTGCCCTTGCCATGAGCACCAAGCAATGACCACCAACAGATGTCCAGAACCTCGACACCGTGCAGCTCCGGCGGAAGCTCATGCAGCAGATTGCGAAAGCAGACGGTCAGGGTTGAAATCGGGCGCGCCTGTTTCAGCTGTAGAGCGCTCGCGTCCTTTCGATATTTGCCGGTCAGATGAGGGGTACGGACGACGCCCTGACTGTTGAACATGAATGCATCGTGATAGGTCATCACGTAGTCGCGATGTTTTTCGAGGAAGTCCACCTGGATCTGCAGCTTGCGTGGGTCCGTCCAGTAATCATCCCCTTCGCAATAGGCGATGTACCTGCCGCTGGCCTGAGCGAACAGGCGCGTGCTGAACGGCACCCCTAGGCTGTACTGGTTCTCCCGCTGATAGATCGGCTTGATCAGGTTCGGGTAGCGCGCGGCGTATTCACGGATGATTGCCGTGGTGCTGTCCGTCGAGGCGTCGTCATGGACGATCACCTCGAATGGGAAATCGGTTTCCTGCCGGATGAATCCTTCCAGCGTTTCCTTTATGAACGCTGCATGGTTGTAGGTCAGGCAGATGATGCTCAGCAGGGGAGATCGTTGATTGCCCCACGCTGCCATGACGTCCTGTTCGGTTTTCGATTGGGTATCCATTTCAAACGCTCGACTTGGTCATCATTACGTAAAGCCGCATCACTACCGGCCTGGAGGTGAAGGCCACCAGCGTCAGGCAGATCAGCCCGCTGACCGCCAGCCCTAGAAGAATGTCGAATCGGTTTTCGCTGGCGATGGCGGCGAACACCGGTTCGCCGATCAGCAGACCCAGGCCGGTCATGGCCGTGATACGCAACAGATCTTGTAGCCAGGGTCGACGCAGGCCGGCACCGAAGCGCTTGTGCACCATCGACGGCCAAATCAGAAAGGTCAGCATGCGTAGCCCGAACCAGGCCAGCGCTGCGCCGTACACGCCATGCTCAAGGGTTGCGTAAATGACCACGGGAATGCTCAGCACTGCACTGACCAAGCTGAACCACACATGGAGGCGCAGCTGACCGTAGGCGTATTGCAGATAGAACTGAAAGGCGGTGACGGCCATGATCGCGCTGCCGACCACGTACCAAGGCAGTATATGGCGGCTCCATTTCGCTGCCTCTGCGTCACCGGTCCAGGCGAAAACCAGGTCGGCGGCGTGAAATGCGATCACGCCGGCCAAGGGAAACAATAGGCTGCAGACGAACCGGGTCGCGTTCAGGTAGAGCGCCTGCATATCGGCGATCCGGTCTTCAGCAACGAGCATCGTCATCCGCGGCAGCAGCGTCTGCACCAATGGATTGGTCAACGTCATGATGCCGGTCGCCATCAGCGCGACCAGCGAGAAATAGCCGTACTCTTTAAGCGGTAGCACGTTGGACAGCAGCACCTTGTCCAGCTGCGTCAGGACGATCCACAGCACCGAGGTCAGCGAAATGCCAGCAGCGAAGGGCAGAACCGGCTTGACCACTGCCCAGTTGAAGCCGGTCAGCAGCTTCGGATTGGGCATCAAACTGTAGGCCTTGACGGCGAAGATAAGGGTTTCGAGCAGTCCGACAGCGGCCTGGAAGACAAAGAAGTCCTGCGGGTTCTGGCTGATATTGGCCACCAGAAACAGCCCACCGAAATAGCGCAGCGTGGCGACGATGACATTTGCGCTATTCAGCCATGCATGTAGCTCAAGGCCTTGCAGACCACTCTTGTAGAGGGTGGCGTAGAGCTTGAGGCCGATCATCAAGCCCATCAGGCTGATGCAATGGACGATCGTGGCGCTGCTTAGCTCCTCTGCCTGCAACCATTGGTGAGCGATCCAACCACTGGCGAAATGGATGCTGAGCGCGGTGAGCAGTGCCAGCGGCAGGAAGATGAGTTCGAACGAACGCAGCAGTTGTCCCGGTTCGTAGCGTTGCGCCGCGGAGCCGTTACGACCGCGGAAATGCGCTATTTGACGAACCAACGAAGGGGACAGGCCAGCGTCCAGCAGCTGCAGCCAGGCCTGCAGGACTGCGAAAAAGCCGATCAGGCCATAGGCCTCGGCGCCCAGGTGCCCGAGATAGAAGGGCAGGATCAGAATGCCGATGAGCATGGCGTACGCTTGGCCTGCGTAGCTAAGGCCGGTGTTGCGAAGCATCGATAGATTTCGATCGGACATGTCGTCAGCCGTTCTGATTGAGTCAGTAAATGCGCTTGTACGCTGGGGCTGGCGCGCTTAAACGGTCTTCCAGCAACAGACTGGCAGCGACCTGAGGCCAGACGCGTTCGGTGGCCAGGCGGCAGCCCTGCGATGACTGATTCAATAGCGTTTCGATAACCGTGTTTTGGACGTGCCGTGGCAGGCCCGGGTAGATCGGCAGGCACAGCACCCGGCGACTCAGGGCGCGGGACTCGGTTTGTGGGATCTGCGGCTGCACGTAGCTGAGTGTGTCTAACGAGGGGTAGAAGTAGCGCCTCGGGTTGATGCCCTTGTTCTTAAGCGCCGCCCGACACTGCAGCAGTTGGTTTTCATCCGTCAGGGCTATCGGGAAGTAGCTGTGGTTGCGTTGTGAGTACGGCTGCTGGCGCTGCAAGTCGAAATGATCACCGAGCTGTCGTTCGTAGCGGCTGGCGATTTCCTCTCGCTGCTCCAGAATCAACGCCATCTCGTCGAGGATGCACAGGCCCATTGCGGCGGCAAATTCGTTGAGTTTGGCGTTGATACCGATGCCGTCGATGATGTCGGTGTCGACAATGCCGAAGTTGCAGAGCAAGCGAATCCTTTCCGCCAAGGCGTCATCATTGGTAACGATGGCGCCGCCCTCGATGGTGTGGAACAGCTTGGTAGCGTGAAAGCTGAGCGTGCTGATGTCGCCCCAGTTGAATACCGACTGGTCCTTGTAGCGGACGCTGAACGCGTGGGCGCCGTCGTAGATCACCTTCAGGCGATGCCGCTGTGCAACCTGCGCGATAGTCTCAACGTCGCACGCATTGCCGAAGACATGGGTGGCCACGATCGCTTGGGTGTCGCCCTCGATCCTCGCTTCGATCGCCTTGGGATCCAGGTTCCAGGTGGCCTTGTCGATGTCCGCGAATATCGGCCGGACGCCCTCCCACTGCAGCGAACTGGTGGTGGCGACGAAGCTGAACGGAGTTGTGATGGCGCTGCCGGAGAGATTCAGTGCTCGATAAGCAATCTGCAGCGCCAAGGTTCCGTTGTTGGTCAGGATGATATTCCTGACACCCAGGTAATCGCGCAGCCGCTCCTCCAGCTCAGTCACCAGCGGACCATGATTGGTCAACCAACCGGATGCGTAGATGCTGTCGACGTAGCCCAGGAATTTGGTTTTATTGCCCAGATACGATTTGGTGACATTGATCATCTCGATGTCCTTATCGGTCGTCACATCGGATAGCAGACGCAAAAAAGTGCGTCTGTGAGATCACGCAGTAGGTTGCGTGCCCAGGGCTGTTGCGCGTCGTGCCCGACGCTGGTTCAGCTTGAGGATCATGCGGGTCGCGAAGCTACCGGCGTGGGGATCGCCATAGTGGAAGATGGCTGTTGCGCGGCGGTGGGAGGGATCGCAGGGTTCGTTCGCATGCAGTGTGCGGTAGCCCCAGAACAGATAGAGGTTGCCCGGGACAAGTTGAAGCTTTTCGGGTCGCAAAAGCTTGTGGCGGATGGCCGAGCTGATCAGTTTTCGACTCAGTGCGTTCTGCAATAACGCTTTTTCCACAACGTTAATCAGGACATTGGAGCGTATGCGGCGACCATTGGGGAACAGAATGAGATCACCCCGATCGACCCCGTCTTGAGGAATTTCGATGGGCAGTAGTGCGGTGACCAGACTGGCGTCGTAGTGAAAGCAATTGGACTCGCGCCGGCCTGAGGTCCCCTGCACACAGCGCAGGACTTTAAGTATTTCATCGCTATAAGCGGCTTGCCCTGCGCCCGCCTGATAGACACTTGCCAACATATTCCGAAACTCTGGCGAAGCGCCTAGCGCGCCCAATAGACAACTTTCTATTTCGCCGCCACCATGATGAGCGAAATAACTTCCTTTATGTTTTTCGGCCTCGACCCGGACGCTTTCTTGAAGCGATGCCAGTTGTTCGTTTGATAGGAAGTTGGTAATGCAGGAGCTTCCTTTGTTGTTTATTTCGCTGGTAATTAGCTGAAGGGCTGACGCTTCCAAGTTGCGAAAAGATGTATTCACGATGCACTCCAGTTGGATAATACAGTCGAGTAAGCGCTTTTAGTCAGGTATTAGGAAAGTCAAATCTGCTCGACAACGGTATTGGCTGGTGCAGATGGCATTACCGTTGAGAAAACTATGAGCCCAAGTAGCGCTGCATAGACTTCCCGCTAACGTAATTCGTCCTGGCGAACCTACCGCCACCAGCTGCTTAGGCGCCTGTGGCCCTGTCTGCGTTGTTGTTGAACCAGAGTGGCTGGCTCCGCAGTAGGCTTCAGGCAGAGCTACCGCACTCGGCTAGAATTCGAGATAAGCATCAAAGTATTTATTGTCGCAGGCAGCCCAGCTACAACTGGGGGAAACGCCATCCATGTGCATCAGCGCAGTACCGGCTTCCTTTGGTTTGCCGCCCTAAATGAACTGCCGCTGATTTATGTGATGTAGTTAACATTCAGAACCTGACGGCAGTCAAGATCCGAAACAAAAAATAAATGCACCAACGGGGTGCTTTATCTCAATTCATTGATAGCAAAGGGAGTTCTTACTCTGATAGGCAGGCGAAGGTCGGGAGGGGCTTAGTTTGGCTCAATCTTCGGAACTAATCCGTTTGATCTACGACCATTTGCGCAACAAATAGATGTGCGCTGAAAGCTTCTTCATTTATTCCGAAAAATTAAAAGAAGGGGCGGGTTTTATATGCGAGATAAGTTATTTATGAGGCAAAGCGAACAGCAAAAAAAAAGGCCACTCAATGAGTGACCTTCTATTTGGTTGCGGGAGCCGGATTTGAACCGACGACCTTCGGGTTATGAGCCCGACGAGCTACCAGACTGCTCCATCCCGCGTCTGTGGGCGGCATTCTACAGGCTGACGAACCCGTGTCAACCTTCCGCGGCGATAAAGCGTTTTATTTTCAGGTGGTTAGCCAGGTTGGCTGGCTTGGCACAACGAGCTGAGCACATCCACTCAGGCGTCATGCAGCGATACAAACGAAAAAGGCCACTCGATTGAGTGGCCTTTTCGTATTTGGTTGCGGGAGCCGGATTTGAACCGACGACCTTCGGGTTATGAGCCCGACGAGCTACCAGACTGCTCCATCCCGCGTCTGTGGGCGGCATTCTACAGGCTGACGAACCCGTGTCAACCTTCCGCGGCGATAAAGCGTTTTATTTTCAGGTGGTTAGCCAGGTTGGCTGGCTTGGCACAACGAGCTGAGCACATCCACTCAGGCGTCATGCAGCGATACAAACGAAAAAGGCCACTCGATTGAGTGGCCTTTTCGTATTTGGTTGCGGGAGCCGGATTTGAACCGACGACCTTCGGGTTATGAGCCCGACGAGCTACCAGACTGCTCCATCCCGCGTCTGTGGGCGGCATTCTACATCTTTCGGTTGATCTGTCACGGTTTTATTGCCAAACGGACAATCTTTCGTCAGGCAGTTAGCGAAACATGCGCGGCGTGGGGCTCGGACGAGGGGGGCTGGTGTCGAGCCGGTCGTGCGCTAGGGGACGCTTTGTGATGGTGACGCGCGATTCGCAGCATGCCCCAAAGCATTGCCAGGGCGGCTGCACTCCAGCCAATCACAATCAGAAGAATTACCAGTGGCGGTGTGATCATCGTTGGATTCCTTTCTAACTAGACATCATCTGCTCTCGATGTAGTGGACCGCGAAATGCAAACAACGGTTCCGCTTTCCATCTGTCGGCAACGTGGACCTATGCCGGCAGCCGGCTGCCTAAATGGCTGGGAGCGACTCGAATAGAGGAGAAGGGTATGCGGAGCTATTTGCCTATCGCGCTGGTAGCGGCGCTTGCAGCTACAGCTACGGCAACAGCTGGAGTCACAATGCCAGGCCCCGTTCAGCTGGCGCAGAACTCGGGCTCGGTCGATCGAACCCTAGGTAATGGGTCTATGGGCACCGGTGCGGGTATCGAACGACTACCGGAAGATTCCGAGAAGGATCGCAAAGTACCCGACCAGCGACCGCAGCAGGCGTATGAGCAATCCAATCATGGCGACACGGATACCGATATGGAGCATCGCCCGCGCCGGACATTGGGCGATCGAGATCAGGATTGATCGCCCCGTTTTATGAGCCGATAACGGCAAAAGGAAAATGTCGTCGCCCGATGCTGCCTCCACTGCTGCTAGCCTCGACGAGATCATCCATCGTCAGTGGTGGTGCTGCTGTGACAGGTCGCCGGACAGCAGCTTTTGCTTACGTTGGAGACCGATTGCGTGTCGCGCTGCGATGTTCAAATTTGCCTGTTGATGGAACAGCTACAACAGGCTGCCCGAATGGAAGGGAAGGAGCGCGCTTTGCTTGACTGCCAGAGCGCCCAAGCCGGGTGGTCGTCCCCTATTGGCTTGCCATGATTTGCAAAATTGGGCAAACGAAGGCTAGCACTGGCGCTTGGCTCCTCCTCAGGTCGCCCCAACAGATAGCCCTGAACCAGGTCGATGCCCATATCTGAAAGGACGTGCAGTTCCTCACTCAGCTCGATGCCTTCCGCGATGACCTGAGCCTGTGACGCTCTGGCTATCTTCATGATCGATTCGACAAACTCGCGCTTCACGGCGTCGCGGTGAAGGCCGTCTATGAAGTAGCGGTCAATCTTGACGTAATCGGGGCGCAGCTCCGACCACATGCGCAGGCTGGAATAGCCAGCACCGAGGTCGTCCAGAGCGATGGAAAAGCCCATGTCACGGTAGTGATGCAAGGCTGCACGCAGCAGCTCGAAATCGTCGGTGGGCGTCTGCTCCGTAAGTTCGATCACCACCTTGTCGGCAGAGATGCCGTATTGATGCAGTAACTCTAGAGTGCGGCCCGGCTTGTGCTTAGCATCCAACAACGTTTCCGGAGACACGTTGAGGAACAGTTTGCTCTGCAGCTGCTGCTGGCTGTAGCGACGACAGGCGTTCTCGCGACAGGTCATTTCCAGCTCATTGAGTCGGCCGGCATGTCGAGCTGCTGCGAGCAGGTTGATAGGGGAGTGTAGCGAGGTGTTCGATGGCCCTCGTGTCAGCGCTTCGTATCCGAGGATCAGTCGTTCGGAAAGCGACACGATGGGCTGGAACAGGCTGGTAACGCTGCCGTGAGCAAGGATGGAATCCAGCGTGCTCAACTGCTCGGTAACGGTCATGATGGTCTCGTGCGGCCTTAAAATGCGAAGGGCCGCACAATGGCGGCCCTTCGCATTTCACGACACTACGATGTCATTTTGATGACATCTGTTGTTTAGCGCTCGTCAGGCTGGTTCTTAGCCATCGTCTCTTGCAAACCCAGGTAATCCAGCAGAATTCTGCCGCTTTCTGACAGATAGGCATCGTCCTCGGGTTTGATTTTTTTATCTTCAACGTGCGGCGTCGTCTCGTCTTCTTTTTCGAGCTTGGCCAGTGGCTCTTCGCCCTTGGCCTTGCGCAAGGTGTTTTCCAGTGTCAGCTGACGCTTCTCGATCCGCTCCTGCTGCGCCCTGCGCTTTTCCTCGTTGAGACTAATAGTCGTCTCGTGAGTAAGCTCCTGCGTCAGTGCGAGGCGATCCCGAGTAAATACAAAGTCTGGATTCTCATTGGTCCGCCCCTCATGACGAGCCTTGAGTTCGGCGAGGAACGGCTTGAACGGATTCATGTCCGGGCTGACCGCTGCTCGAATGCTGTCCCATGGCATCGCTTCAGGCAAAGCGCTTTCGCCAATTTCCTTGGTATCAACCTCGGCGGGGTAGGAGATGTCCGGGATGACGCCTTGATGCTGAGTGCTTTGTCCGGAGACTCGGTAGAACTTGGCGAGCGTCAGCTTGAGTTCGCCGTGATTAAGCGGTTGGACAGTTTGTACGGTGCCTTTGCCGAATGTCTGTCCACCGACGATCAGTGCGCGGTGGTAGTCCTGCATGGCGCCAGCGAAGATCTCCGAGGCCGATGCGGACAGTCGGTTAACCAGCACTGCCAGCGGGCCCTTATAAAACGCGCCTTGCTGCTCATCAGCCAGAACGTCGACGCGGCCATCGCTATTGCGGACCAGGACCGTAGGCCCTTGATCGATGAACAGGCCGGTCAGCTCAGTGGCTTCCTGAAGGGAACCGCCGCCATTGTTACGCAAGTCGATGACGACTCCGTCGACATCTTCCTTCTCCAGCTCCGTGAGCAGTTTTTTCACATCTCGGGTGGTGCTCTTGTATTCCTTGTCGCCAGCACGCAGGGCCTTGAAGTCGAGATAGAACGCCGGAATTTCAATGACCCCGAGCTTGTAGTCACGACCGTCCTGATTGAGCTTAAGCACCGACTTCTTCGCCGCCTGCTCCTCAAGCTTGACCGCTTCGCGGGTGATTGCGACGACTTTGCTGCTCTGGTCGTTTGGCGCGTTGCTCGCTGGGATGACTTCGAGTCGGACAACTGATCCTTTGGGGCCGCGGATCAGTTTGACGACTTCGTCGAGCCGCCAGCCGATCACATCGACCATCTCTTCATTACTCTGACCAACGCCGACGATCTTATCGGCAGGCGCGATCTGCTTGCTCTTCTCGGCAGGGCCAGCCGGGACCAGGCGCACCACCTTCACGTGCTCGTTGTCGCTCTGCAGTACAGCCCCGATACCTTCAAGAGAAAGACTCATGTTGATATCGAAGTTTTCGGCATTGTCAGGAGACAGATACTGGGTGTGCGGATCGTAGGACTGCGCGAAGGCATTGATATAAGTCTGGAACACGTCTTCGCCACGAGTCTGCTCAAGGCGCGACAGCTGATTCTTGTAACGTTTGGTGAGCAGTTCCTCGATGGCCTTGGGTTCCTTGCCGGCGATCTTCAACCGCAGCACCTCATCCTTTACGCGCTTGCGCCAGAGGTCATCCAGTTCCTGTTCGTTCTCGGGACGCGCTGCATTTTCGCGATCGATCAACAGCTCCTCGTCAACGGTGAAGTCAAAACTGTCGACGCCTTGCTCCAGCAGGCTCAGTGCATATTGCAGCCGGCTCTGCAGTCGCTCCAGATGCACCTTATAGATGATGAACCCGGGTTCAAGGTTGCCGTTCTTCAGAAAGTCATCGAACTGGTTGCGCCAGGCTTCGAATTCGGCAACGTCCCCTGCAGTGAAATAGCTGCGCGAAGGGTCGAGCATCTCGAGGTAGCTGTCGAAGATCTTCGCCGAGCGGGCGTCGTTCAGCGGGGGCTTGTTGTAGTGGTGGCGCTTGAGCAGCTCGACTACGTTGAGGCTGGCAATCACCTGGTCACGGTCAGGCTGCAGGTAGTCCCATGCATTTGGGTCGGCAGGTTTGGCGAAGGTGGCAGTGGCCTGAAGGCCAACCAGCAGGGCTAGAAAGCCTGCGGTCAATGATCGTTTCATATCGAAGGAGCGACGCGAGGCTGAGTAATAACGCATATTAGGCCATCAAATCAGGCGCCGGGACGGAATCCGCTCGGCGGGAAAAACACAGCCCGATGGTATCTGGCGGCTGGCACGCCGCGATTCAGATCTCACCGAGGGGCAGAGCGGTTCGCTGCACCAGAGGATACCGAAAAGGCATTCCACGGTTTTAGACGGGCGTATCGCAATGTGGCCTCGGCAGAACTCAATCAACGGCCTGCACTGCCGGAGTCACGGTTTAGCGGGCGCAGGTATGGACCACTATGGAGGCAGCATGAAGGGATTGCAAGGCGTCGAGGGACAGGTGGAGTGGGTGGAGCGTACCGCGGCGAAGTGCGGCGATGGAGAGGTCAGGATTCAAGTAGCCGCTGCAGGCCTGAACCGTGCTGATTTGCTGCAACGGGCGGGGCACTATCCGCCGCCCCCCGGCGTGACCGATATCCTTGGTCTGGAATGCTCCGGAGTGATCAGCGAGGTTGGGGCTGGCGCTTCCTACCAGATCGGTGACCGTGTATGTGCTCTATTGGCGGGTGGCGGCATGGCCGAGGAGATTGTGGTCGATAGCCGCCATGTTCTTCCGGTACCGCAAGGCCTGTCGTTGACAGAGGCGGCGGTTATTCCCGAGGTATATGCCACGGCATGGCTCAATCTGTTCCGCCTGGGTGTGCTGCAGCCCGGCGAGAAGGTTCTCTTGCACGCCGGTGCCAGTGGTGTGGGATCGGCTGCAATTCAATTGTGCAAAGCCTTTGGCAACCCATGCTGGGTCAGCGTCGGTTCGGCCGATCGTCTGGCCTATTGCGAGTCGTTGGGTGCCCAGGGCGGCGTGCTCCGGGGTGAGTCACTGGAAGCGCTTCGCGATTTCGGACCCTTTGATCTGATTCTCGATCCGGTTGGTGCGAAGTATGTAGCGCTCAACACCCAGCTCCTGGCGACGGATGGACGTTGGGTAATGATTGGCCTGATGGGCGGACGCAAAGCCGAGGTTGATCTGGGGTTGCTGCTGGCTAAACGAATCCAGCTGATCGGGTCGACGTTGCGTAGCCGCGGGGCTGCCGACAAGGCCGATTTACTGGCTGACATGCAGAACAAAATCTGGCCGCTCTTCGCCAACCAGACTCTTTCGCCGCGATTGGAGCGTAGTTTCCCGGCGCGCGACGTGGAAGCGGCATTTGCTGCCCTGGCAAGCAACCGGGTGTCCGGGAAGGTTGCGTTGGTTATCGACGACAGTCTGACCTAAACAATCCAGGCGCATGCGCCTGGAGACCAGATTTTAAGGCAGCTCGGCGCTCGAATAGAATGCGCTGAGTACCTTCACCAGATGCGCCAGATCCTGGCTGCCGGCCAGCTCGCGGATCGAGTGCATACCAAAGGTCGGCAAGCCAATATCCACCGTGCGCACGCCCAGCTGGCTGGCGGTGATTGGGCCGATGGTCGAGCCGCAGCCCATGTCGCTGCGGGTGACGAAGCTCTGCACCGAGACTTCGTTTTCCAGGCAGAGATGGCGAAAGAAGCCGGCGGTTTCGCTACTCGTCGCGTATCGCTGGTTGCTGTTGACCTTGATCACCGGCCCAGCATTGAGTTTCGGGCCGTGGTTGCCGTCATGCTTGTCGCTGTAGTTAGGATGCACCGCGTGTGCATTATCGGCCGAGATCATCAGTGAGCGGTTGATGCTGCGCTGGAAGGATTCACCTTCAGGCAATACGCGGCGCAACACTTGCTCGAGAAACGGCCCGTCCGCACCACACATCGACGTAGAACCGACTTCTTCATGATCGGTGCAGACCAGCACACAGGTTTCCTCAGTGCCCGCACGCAACAGGGCCTGTAGGCCCGCGTAGCAAGACAGCAGGTTATCCAGGCGGGCTCCGGCGATAAAGTCGCCATTCAGGCCGATCACGGCAGCGCTCTGGGTATCGTAGAAACTCAGCTCGAAATCGAGTACGACGTCCGCAACCAGACCATGTTCGCGGCTGAGTTGGTCCGCCAGCAGCGCTCTGAAATCTGGGCTGTCTTCGCTGGCGACTTGCGCCAGGATCGGTGGCAGTTCGTTCTGAGGGTTGATTGTCCAGCCCTGATTGGCTTCCCGATTGAGGTGGATCGCAAGGCTTGGAATCACCGCAATGGGCAGCTTGAAATCGATGAGCTGGCTTTCGATTCGACCGTCGCGGCTGTAGGTCACGCGTCCAGCCAAGGACAAGTCGCGGTCGAACCACGGAGCAAGCAGCGCGCCGCCGTACACTTCTACGCCAAGCTGCCAGAAGCCCTGGCGCTGCAGTTCGGGCTGCGGCTTGACGCGCAGGCAGGGGCTGTCGGTGTGCGCACCGACCAGGCGCATGCCCTGTTCGATGACCGAGTGGCTACCCAGTTGGAAAGCGACGATCGCGGAGTCGTTACGGGTGACGTAGTAGCGACCGCCTGGTTCGGTGTGCCAAGTCTCGCTTTCATCCAGGGGCTTGTAGCCAGCGGCCTGCAGGGCCTGGGCAAGGCTGGCAGTGGCATGAAATGGGGTAGGGGAGGCCTTGAGGTAATCGATCAGACCCTGGTTGAGTTCTTCGCGCATGGTTGGCTCCGGACGGCAATGGCTCGGAGTTTATCGCGGAATCAGGTGCAAGCTACAGGCCGCACAGCCTGTAGCGGCTCCTTTTAGAACGGCGCCGGGCACTCGAATCGCATACGTTCGCCAGTTTGAGGATGGGTCAGGGCAAGCATGCTGGCGTGCAGGCAGAGTCGGTCATACGCGGTGAGCGCCCGTTCGTGCGCATAGAGGCGATCACCCAGGAGGGGATGGCCGATCGAGAGCATGTGGACACGCAGCTGATGGGAGCGGCCGGTGATCGGGGTAAGCTCGACCCGGCTGTAATCACCGCAGCGCTCCAGGACTCGCCAATACGTTAGCGCATGCTTGCCCAGCTCATGGTCGACCACATGTCGCGGTTTGGTCGGCGGGTCGTAGCGCAGCGGCAGTTCGATGCTTCCACTGTCCTGTTCGGGCTCACCCCAGCATAGGGCGGTGTACGCTTTTTCTGTCTCGCGGTCGTGGAACTGGCGCGACAATTCGCGGTGGCTGTCCGCGTCACGTGCAAGCACGATCAGGCCGGAGGTTTCCCAGTCCAGGCGATGAACAATGCGCGCCTCAGGGTAGCCATTTTCCTGTAGTCGGGTGACCAGGCAGTCCTTGTTGTCTTCCGCGCGACCGGGTACGGACAACAGTAGAGTAGGCTTGTTGATGACCAGCAGAGCGGCATCTTGGTGAACGAACTGGATGTGACTGAGGGGCATTTTCGAATTCCGCAAACGACATCGGCGACCGAAGTCGCCGATGAATCTGTCGCTACACCACGGTGCTGGCGACTACCTGGTCGATCAACGATCGGGCAAGGTGATGTTCAGCTCAAGGATCGAACAGCTTCCCTGATCTTCCAGGGCGACCTGAACCTGATCGCTGTCGATGTTGACGTACTTGCGAATCACCTCGACCAGTTCTTTCTGCAGTGCCGGTAGGTAGTCCGGCTGGGTGCGCTGGCCGCGCTCGTGCGCGACGATGATTTGCAGACGTTCCTTGGCGATGTTAGCTGGCGTTTCCTTCTTCTTGCGTTCACGAAAGAAGTCGAGAAGGTTCATTCGCGGCCTCCAAACAAGCGCTGCAGGAAGCCCTGCTTCTTCACATCGAGGAAGCGATGGTTCACTTCCTTGCCCAGCAGGCGATCCACGGCGTCGCTGTAGGCCTGGCCGGCGTCGCTCTGGTCATCGAGGATGACCGGCACGCCCTGGTTGGAGGCTTTAAGTACGGCTTGGGATTCTGGGATGACGCCGAGCAGACGAATCGACAGAATTTCCTCGACGTCCTCGACACCGAGCATTTCGCCCTTGACCACCCGCTCGGGGTTGTAGCGGGTCAACAGCAGATGTTCCTTGATCGGCTCATCGCCGTTTTCGGCGCGGCGGGATTTGCTGGCCAGCAGGCCCAGCATCCGGTCCGAGTCGCGAACAGAGGAGACTTCCGGATTGGTTACGACGATGGCTTCGTCGGCGAAATACATGGCCAGGTGCGCGCCTTTCTCGATGCCGGCCGGCGAGTCGCAGATGACGAACTCGAAGGTCTTGGCCAATTCGTCGATGACTTTTCCGACGCCTTCAAGCGTCAGCGCATCCTTGTCGCGGGTCTGGCTGGCCGCGAGGACGTAGAGGTTTTCGAGACGCTTGTCCTTGATCAGTGCCTGGGTCAGGGTGGCATCGCCCTGAATGACATTGACGAAGTCATACACCACGCGACGCTCGCAGCCCATGATCAGGTCCAGGTTACGCAGACCGACGTCGAAGTCGACGATGACGGTCTTGTGGCCGCGCAAGGCGAGGCCGGTACCGATGGCGGCGCTGGAAGTGGTTTTACCGACGCCACCCTTGCCGGAAGTGACTACGAGGATCTTGGCCAAGGTGATTCACCCTAAATATGAAGTCGGGACCGTAGCCGAGTCGGCTTACAGTGCGCCCGTTTTGGTGCTTGAAAATTCGCGGCAGTATCCGTTAAAGGCGGGTGATGTTCAACACGTCGCCGGATAGCTTCATTTGCACGGCTTCGGCCCACAAAGGGTCGCGTCTAAGGTCTTCGGCGACCTTGTAATGCCCGGCAATCGAGACCATTTCAGCAGCTAGCTGCTGACAGAAAATACGTGCATTGGCATCGCCCTTGATGCCTGCCAGCGCACGCCCGCGCAGCGGGCCGTACACATGGATGTTCCCGTCGGCGAGAAGTTCCGCGCCGGGGCTCACCGCGGCCAGCACGATCAGATCGCCACCCTGAGCATAGACCTGCTGGCCGCCGCGGATGGGGGTGGTGATCACGCGGGTGGGGCGGTAGGCGGGCTCTGCCGGTTTGGCGGGTTCGCTTGGCGCCTTGCTGGTGACGTCAAGCTTGCGTTCACGAGCGCCCGACGGCGGTAGCACGGGCAAATCGAGCCGGCCGGCGGCGTCGACGATTTGCGGGTCGGCTGAACGCAACGCAAGGGTACGCAGGCCATGCTTTCGGCAGAGCGCGATAAGGGCAGGCAGGTCGAGGTTGCAATCGCTGGGAAGCTTGTCCAGCGCTAGCACCAGCGGCGTGTTATTAAAAAAGTCCGGGGCCTGTTCGACCTTGACGGCGAGCTGCTGATCCAGACGCTGCAGGTCGTTCTGTGTCAGCTCCAGCACGGTGATGGCGAGCATGCTGCCCTTGAGCTGGAATACGGGGGCTTGGTCGGTAAGATCGGCTTGGCTCATGGTCTGCCTGCTGCGGTAAATGGCGAGGACTTATAGCGGGGCGAACTGCCGCCTGCAAGTCTCGCCCACACTCTCGGACGGGTGCCGTGCATCGCAACGCTGCCGCATTGGCGGATGATTTATCGCTAGAATGCGCGCTTTTATCGGTTCGGACTGCCAATGGATCGTCCTCGTTTTCGCGCATCATTTCTTCATCCTCGTTTCTGGTTGCTGTGGCTTGGCCTCGGTCTACTGTGGCTGGTGGTGCAATTGCCCTATCGGATTCTGCTGTTGCTGGGGCGTGGACTGGGCGCAGTTATGTATCGGGTTGCCCGCTCGAGACGGCAGATCGCCCGGCGCAACCTGCAGCTGTGCTTTCCGGAGTTGAGCGAAAAGGAGCGTGAACGACTGCTGCGCGAGAACTTTGTCTCGACCGGGATTGCCTTCTTCGAAATGGCCATGAGCTGGTGGTGGCCCAAGTCGCGTTTGCAGCGACTGGCGCAAATCCAAGGGCTTGAGCATCTGCAGCAGGCGCAGGCAGAAGGGCAGGGCGTGATCCTGATGACGCTGCATTTCACCACGTTGGAAATCGGCGGAGCGCTGCTCGGCCAGTGGCACACCATCGATGGAATGTACCGTGAGCACAAGAATCCGGTGTTCGATTACGTGCAGCGGCGTGGCCGAGAGCGGCACAACCTGGATGCGACAGCGATAGAGCGTGAGGATGTGCGTGCCATGCTCAAGGTTCTGCGTGCGGGCCGGGCAATCTGGTATGCGCCAGATCAGGATTACGGCCGCAAGCAAAGCATCTTCGTACCCTGGTTCGGCATTCAGGCGGCAACCGTGACCGCAACGACCAAGTTCGCACGCCTGGGTAGGGCCAGGGTGATCCCTTACACGCTGGAACGCCTGCCTGAAGGAAGAGGCTACAGCCTGGTGGTGCATCCGCCATTGGACGATTTCCCCGGCGAAAGCGAGGAAGCTGATTGTCGCCGCATCAACGAGTGGATTGAAGACGCGGTCAGGCAGCACCCTGAGCAGTACCTGTGGGCTCACCGGCGCTTCAAGACCCGACCGGAGGGGGAGTCGAGTCTGTACCGCAAGCGCCCGAAGAAGCCGGTCAGCCTGTAAACACACCGTCGCGGAAATCGCGCAGCGCCTGTTCGATCTCTTCGCGGCTGTTCATCACGAACGGGCCGTATTGCACAATCGGCTCGCCGATCGGTCGGCCTGCCAGATAAAGGACGCGGGCGCCGCTGCTGGTTGAAAGCTCCAATTCACCCTGTTCGGAGAGTCGGGCGAGCTGATTCTTTGCAAGGCGTTGCCCACCCACCATCAGCTCGCCGTCAAACACATACAAGATGACTCGCTGCCCGTCGGACAGCTGCGGCCTCAGCCGCGTGCCGGCTGGAAGGCAAAGATCGAACAGCTGCGGCTCGGTATCTGGGCGTTGCACAGCGCCGGCTTGTGTGACGCCTTCGGCGCAGAGCCGGCCGGCAATCACCACTGCTTCGACACCGCTCGGCAGCGTTATTCGGGGGATTTCGGCGGGAGAGAAGTCGCGGTAGCTCGGTTCGTCCAGCTTGTTTTTCGCCGGCAGGTTGAGCCACAGCTGAAACCCGCGCATCGCGCCGTGTTCTTGCTGAGGCATCTCGCTGTGAATGACGCCGCGTGCGGCGGTCATCCACTGCACACCGCCGCTCTCTAGCAGGCCGACATTGCCGAGATGATCCTCGTGGCGCATGCGACCTTCAAGCATGTAAGTGATGGTCTCGAAGCCACGGTGCGGATGCGCCGGGAAACCGGCGATGTACACGTCCGGGTTTTCCGAGCCGAACTCATCGAGCATCAGAAAGGGATCGAAGCGCTCCGGCGCGGCGCCGCCGAACAGCCTTGTCAGGCTGACGCCGGCGCCATCGGAGGTGGCGCGCCCGGTGCTGACAGAAAGGATTTCACGCGTGGTCATAGCATCGCTCCTAGAACAGATGGGCTAAGACTACGACCAGCAGCTCGATGCGTTGACGCGAAATTCGAACCTTTCGTATCGATTCAGCCGATCATTCCTCGATCTGCAACTCCCGCGCGCGGGTGTAGACGTAGCGGACCTTCTCGTATTCGAACGGCGAATTGAGCTGGCCGTAGCGCAGGGGCGTCGTGTGACGGATATCGATCAATCGCAGCGCGGTGAGACCGAATTCACCACCGCTAGCTTCGGCATAGCTGAAGTAGTCGACCTGTCGCTCAACGCCAAAATCCACTGCCTGGCCAGCGGTGTCCCGCAGGTTCGACGGGCCGAGTGCGGGCAGGATCAGATACGGGCCGTGAGGTACGCCATAGAAGCCGAGGGTTTGGCCGAAATCCTCATTGTAGCGGGGCAGGCCCATACGCGTTGCAGGGTCCCAAACACCACCGACGCCCAGAATCGTGTTGAAGAGCAGGCGCGCGGTCGTGGTCATGGCTCGCTCGCCCTTAAGTTGCGCGATGCTGTTAAAAAGCGTCGGGATTTCACCGAGGTTATCGAAGAATTTGCTGACGCCGGTCCTCACGATCTTGGGCGTTACATAACGGTACCCGCGGACGGCTGGCAACATCACAAACTGATCCAGGCGGTAGTTGAAGTAGTACATGCGCCGGTTCAGCGACTCCCAGGGGTCGTAAATGTTCAGCGCGTCGAAGGTGGCGCGTTCAAATTCGCGCTGGTCAAGGCCGGGGTTGAACTCCAGGTTACGCAGCGGATGGGTGAAACCATCCTCATCGACAGTCCCCGTCTGGGCATGGGTCACGCTGCTGATTAGCAGCATGACGGCAAGCAAAGCGCGTTTAGCCACGGAAGAACTCCAACATATCGTGGGCGTTGACCCGGTAGGTGAGGTTGCCGCAGTGGCCACCGCGAGGATAGAGCGTCATGCGATCACCGAAGGTGCGGCGAAGGAACCCCAGATCTCCAGCGCCGAGAATGATGTCGTCGGCGTTATGCATGACGGCGATTTTCGGACTGTTGCGCATGTAATCCTCGAGCGCATACAGGCTCACCTGTTGCACCAGTTGCGCCATGCTGCCGCCGTCCTGCTGCGCGCGCCACATGGGAATCAGCTGCTCGGTGATATAGCAATCGAAATCACAGAGCAGCGCGCGGCGGAAGAACGGCTCGAGACTGGTGCCTTCATCGATTGGGTATTTCGGTGGCACGATCAGCCCGCGTCGGTTGATCAGGTCGGACGTGAAGGCAATATCGGCCGCCGAGAAGCGGAATACCGAGCCGATCAACATGGCCATCTGCTCGTCAGTAAGTCGCAGCGCCGATTGCTGGAAATCGAAAAGCATCGCCTCGTCCAGGTTGATCGTGCCTTGCTGGCGGTAGTACCGAGTGAGCTTTTCCAGGACGACTTCGTAGAAGGTAGTGGTGCTGTCGATGGCATCGACCTGTGTCTGCACAAGCTTGTCGAGGTTGCTAATCGAGGTGTAGAGGTTCACCGGCGGGTTGATCATCAGCACGCGCTTGAAGTTGAAACTCTGTCGCGTCTCGTCGAGCTTGCTGACGAATGCAGCGTTAAGCGCGCCCAGGCTATAACCGACCAGGTTGAACTCAGTGACCGGCAGCTCATGCTGCTGAGCGCGAACGGCTTGCATTACCCGATAGAGGTCTTTGGCGTCACCCGGACTGTAGCCTGGCGTTGCGTAGCGCGAGGCAGCGGCGATGAAGTCGAAGCTGGTGGGAGAGGACAGTTGCACCACGTGATAGCCGGCCCCGTAGAACAACCGCTTCAGCGACTCGGTCTTGCCGGCTGAGTAGCTCGCACCCGTGCCAGAGATGATAAACATCAGCGGCGCTGGACCAGGCTGTTTTGCTAGCCGATATGTGAGTCGTTTTACCGCCCAGAAGTTATCGGGCAGGGTGAACTCCCGCTCGGGACGTAGCCGCAGGCTGTAGTCTGCCTGATCAATGTCGTCATCTTCAGGCAAGTCGACGCGAAACGGCGCCGGTGTCGTGGCTATCGTCGCCTCGAATGGGTTGCTTAAGGGATAGCCATATTGCTCGACGCTGATGTCTGCCGCGTGGGCAGGCGTAACGACCAGTGCAAGCAGTGCGCTCAGGCACAGCAGCAATCGCATATGAGGTGATCTCCGGTGACTACGGTGGGGTTTGGCTGGTTGATATTCGGTTTTCCGGGGCCGGCGGCGGGGCCGCGGTCCGTTCGGTGCACTCGACGATGATTGCGACACCGGTTGGCGTGTCGGCAGCGAGTTTGGCCTGATCGCGGTGCAATGCATTTTCGCGCTCAGATAATGCCTGGAATTGCCCGCGCTATGTGGTTTCGCTAAGCATTGACCGCAATTAAGCCGGCAGGTTGCGTCGCTTTTAAGGAGTGATAGCAAAAAGCCGGTTGCGAACTGGCTGGTGTGGATTAGTGACCGCTTGGTCACCGATCGGCAAACGCCAAACGTTTGAGTCGAGAATCATTGCGCAAGGCTGCCGGGGCGCTTCTTAACGGCCCAGGTGCTTCGTGGGATTGCAGCCGTAGCGCTGGATGAGAGCGGTAGCGCTTACGCCTGGTGATGCAGCCAGGCGTGAGCGGGAATGTGCCTCTCGACAGCCTGACGCTTGTCCAGACGCTGCCAGACCTTCTCGTGAAAGTAAAAGCCCACCGAGTTGCACAGGGGCTCGATAGCGGCAACCAAGCCTCCTGCTGCTGCGCTGCCGGTCAAGGCGTAGGTGACCGAGAACGCGATGCAAAAGTGCATCAGGGTAAAGGTAACGGTCTTGGTCATGGTCGATTCTCCGCAGCGATCGAGAATTATTCTCTGTTGGTGTGAAGTGTGCTCATGGCTGAGGAGCGTAGGAAATCGCCGTGTTCGATGGATCAGATAGGCCAGCACTATAACCTTCCGTTTGCGTGGACCTGATCGGCACCAACGCGTCTGGCATGGGCCTCTAGCGAAATAAAAACAAGACCATGGTCGAGTGGCGTTAACACGGGCCGGCCCTAAAGTAGCCGCCCTGCCTTCATGTGTGGGCAGAGACCGTGTGGAGACCCCAATGAACAACGAGACAGTTATTCAGCAGATCAATGCTGATCCACGATTCCACGACCTGGTTGCCAAGCGTGGTCGTTTCGCCTGGATGCTGGCGACCATCATGCTGACCGCTTACTTCGCATTTATTCTTGTCATCGCGTTTGACCCTGCGGTGCTGGGAACACCTCTGAGCACTGGCTCCGTCACCACCTGGGGTATCCCGGCGGGTCTGGGCCTGATTTTCCTGTCGTTCGTGCTGACAGGAATCTATGTGCAACGCGCCAATGGCGAGTTTGATCGTATTACCCAGGACATTCTCGACGAGGCCCAGAAATAATGTTCGCTCGCCTGCTGACTGCAGCTGCTCTGATGGCAGTTGCTCCGGCGCTGTTTGCTGACGCCCTAACCGGCGATGTACAGAAACAGGCCACCAACTGGACCGCCATTTCGATGTTCATCGTATTCATCGTGTTCACGATGGGTATCACCAAGTGGGCGGCCAAGCGCAACACCTCCACTTCCGACTACTACACCGCTGGCGGCAGCATCACTGGTTTCCAGAACGGCCTGGCGATCGCGGGTGACTTTATGTCGGCTGCCTCGTTCCTCGGAATATCCGCGCTGGTCTTCACCAGCGGGTACGACGGCTTGATCTATTCGATCGGCTTCTTGGTGGGCTGGCCGATCATTCTGTTTCTGATGGCCGAGCGACTGCGCAACCTGGGTAAATTTACCTTCTCCGACGTAGCTTCCTACCGCCTGGGACAAACTCAGATCCGTATCCTATCTGCGTGCGGTTCTCTGATCGTGGTGGCC
The DNA here is from genome assembly GCF_000970615.1 of Pseudomonas sp. 10B238. NCBI lineage: Bacteria > Pseudomonadati > Pseudomonadota > Gammaproteobacteria > Pseudomonadales > Pseudomonadaceae > Pseudomonas > Pseudomonas sp. 10B238. The sequence goes on along the minus strand of NZ_KQ033938.1, from coordinate 51,576 downwards.
TTCTACCTGATCGCGCAGATGGTCGGTGCCGGCAAGCTGATCCAGCTGCTGTTCGGCCTGGACTATCTGGTCGCGGTGGTGATGGTAGGTGTGTTGATGGTCATGTACGTGATGTTCGGCGGCATGCTGGCGACCACCTGGGTGCAGATCATCAAGGCGGTGCTGCTGCTGTCTGGCGCAACCTTCATGGCGGTCATGGTGATGTACAACGTCGGCTTCGATTTCAGCCGTCTGTTCTCCGAGGCGGTGGCGCTGCATCCGAGCCATCAGGCGATCATGAGCCCGGGCGGCCTGGTTTCCGACCCGATTTCCGCGATCTCGCTGGGTCTGGCATTGATGTTCGGCACGGCTGGTCTGCCGCACATCCTGATGCGCTTCTTCACCGTTGCTGATGCCAAAGAAGCGCGTAAGAGCGTGTTCTATGCGACCGGCTTCATCGGCTACTTCTATATCCTGACGTTCATCATCGGTTTTGGCGCGATCCTGCTGGTCAGCACCAACCCGAGCTTCAAGGACGCCACTGGCGCCATCGTCGGCGGCACCAACATGGTCGCCATCCACCTGGCTTCGGCAGTCGGCGGCAATCTGTTCCTGGGCTTCATCTCCGCGGTGGCCTTTGCCACCATCCTCGCGGTGGTTTCGGGCCTGGCGCTGGCCGGTGCTTCCGCTGTCGCCCATGACCTCTATGCCTGCGTGATCATGAAGGGCAAGGCCAAGGAAGAGGACGAGATGAAGGTGACCAAGCGCACCACGCTGGCCCTGGGCGTGCTGGCCATCCTGCTTGGTGTGGCCTTCGAGAACCAGAATATTGCCTTCATGGTGGGCTTGGCATTCTCGGTTGCCGCGAGCTGCAACTTCCCGATTCTGTTTCTTTCGATGTACTGGAAGAACCTGACTACCCGCGGTGCGCTGATCGGTGGCGCGATGGGCCTGGGCACGGCGTTGCTGCTGACCATTCTCAGTCCGACGGTATGGGTCGATGTGCTGCACTTCGAGAAGGCCATCTTCCCGTACAAGTACCCGGCACTGTTCGCCATGATCGCGTCGTTCGCGGGCCTATGGTTCTTCTCGGTTACCGACAAGTCGAAAGCGGCTGCCGAGGAGCGTGCACGTTTCTTCCCGCAATTCATCCGTTCGCAGACCGGTCTAGGCTCGAGTGGTGCGGTCGCGCACTGACCTCACAGGTCACCCAAAAAAAGCAGCCTTCGGGCTGCTTTTTTTATGCGCCTTCGCCCGTTTATGGGCGGCTCAGAGGCCGGTCAATCGGGTGCGAGGTATGCCAGTCATTCAGCATTTCGATAGAGGCCGGAGCCTGCAGCGGCATTCGCTAGACTCGTGGCAACTCCACGAACAAAAGGTTACAAACGATGCAAAATCGGATGATGGTCACAGGGGCCGGTTCCGGCCTGGGTCGCGAAATTGCGTTGCGCTGGGCGCGCGAGGGTTGGCAGCTGGCATTGTCAGATGTCAACGAGGCCGGCCTGGCTGAAACCCTGAAGATGGTCCGTGAGGCGGGCGGCGATGGTTTCACTCAACGCTGTGACGTGCGCGACTACAGTCAGCTAACGGCGCTGGCACAGGCTTGCGAGAGCAATTTTGGCGGCATTGATGTAGTGGTCAACAACGCTGGCGTCGCTTCGGGTGGCTTTTTCGAAGAACTGTCGCTGGAGGACTGGGACTGGCAGATCGCGATCAACCTGATGGGCGTGGTCAAGGGCTGCAAGGCGTTCCTGCCATTGGTGCAGAAGAGCCAGGGCAAGATCATTAACATCGCGTCCATGGCGGCTCTGATGCAAGCGCCAGGAATGAGCAACTACAACGTCGCCAAGGCCGGCGTAGTGGCGTTGTCCGAAAGCCTGCTGGTGGAGCTGAAGCAGCAGGAAGTCGGGGTTCATGTGGTCTGTCCGTCGTTCTTCCAGACCAATCTGATGGATTCCTATCGTGGGCCGACGCCCAACATGAAAGCGCAGATCAGCAAGCTGCTCGAAGCGTCGCCTATTTCTGCTGCCGACATCGCCGACTACATCTACCGTCAGGTTGCCGAAGGCGTGTTTATGATCCTGCCGCATGACGAAGGCCGGGCGGCTTGGAAAATCAAGCAGCACAACCCTCAGGCTATCTATGACGAGATGGCGCTGCTGGCAGAGAAGAAACGTAGCAAGAGCAAAACCTGACCAGTCGGTCCGTTTTGCTTGCCCTGATCCAGGGGCGGGAGTAGGGTTGCCGGTCCTACCCAGTCTGCCTCTGGACTCACTGTGAAAAATCCGTCTCGCTGGCTGCTCATGCTGGCTTTAGTGCTGGCCGCGATCAATCTTCGGCCCGGTATTACCTCGTTCGCACCCCTGATCGAACGCATCGCCGAGGAGCTCAGTCTCAGCCGCAGCGTTATCAGCCTTACTACCGCCTTGCCGGTGCTGCTGATGGGGTTGCTCGCGCCGTTGGCGCCACGTCTGGCGGTGCGGTTCGGACTGGAGCGCACCATCAGCCTGTGCCTTGGCTTGATCGGCCTGGCGCTATTACTGCGTCTGTTCGGTAAAAGCGCGCCGGTGTTGATTGGCACGGCGGCCATGGTGGGTGCCGGAATCGCGGTCGCCGGGCCGCTGTTGTCAGGCTTCATCAAGCGTTATTTCCTCGAGCAGATGGGTAAGACGGCCGCCTACTATTCGTTGAGCATGGCTGTTGGCGGCACCATCGGCGTGGTGCTTACCGCACCGGCGGCCGAACTGCTGGGCCAGCGCTGGACCTGGGGGCTGGCGTTCTGGGCTATTCCCGCAGTGCTGGCACTGTTGATCTGGTGGCGCCTGCCGAACCAGTCGGAGCCGGCAGTCGAGAGCCGCGCCGGTCTGCCGTGGCGTGAGCCACGCGCCTGGTTGGTGAGCATCTATTTCGCCTTGCAGGCCGGTCTGTTCTACGCACTGGCGACTTGGCTGGTGGCGCGTTACCACGAGGTTGGCTTCAGCCTGCTGCAGAGCAATGCATTTTTCAGTGGCTTCATGCTGATCGGTTTACCCAGCGCCTTCATCATGCCTTGGCTGGCGCAGCGCTTCGGTCGGCGGCACCTGCTGATGGCTTGCTGCGGCGTACTGGCGACGGTGTGTCTGTTGGTCATTGCCTGGCTTCCTCAGGTCAACCCCTTGCTGGTCTGCATGCTGCTGGGTGTGGCCTTGAACGGGACATTTTCGATGTCACTGGTATTGCCGATGTACGAAGCGAACTCACCGCTAGCGGTCAGCCGCCTGACGGCAATGATGCTTTGCACCGGTTATTGCCTGGCCTGTTTCACGCCAGTGCTGACCGGCTTGGGCCGCGATATCGCCGGTGATTACCGTGAACCCTTCCTCGTACTCGCGACCATGTCAGCGGCAATGTCGCTGCTCGCCTTGCGGCTGGCGCCCCGCCGAGATCTGTCTGCTGCGACGACGCCCTGAAGGTGCCGCTATTACCTTAGGTTGTGGTCTGCGTCACCTCTGCGACTCGCGTGCGGGCCATGTCCGCACGGGGCGCTGGAAGGCCGAGCGGATTTGATCGAACATGTCGGACTTTCGCCTGGAGTGTTCCTGTGGAGCCGGAATCCATCGTCTACGGCAGCATTCGTGACTGGCCTTCGACCGACCCCGAGCAGTGTCGGCTGCGCCGTGCAGTCAACCGCCGTGCGCTGTACAGCTTGCCTCAAGGTGAGGGTTGGCCTTTTCTCGGAAGAGAAATGTTTTCCTGCTGCATGGATGAAGGCGTGTATCAGACCCAGATCATTCACTTCGGCGCCAGCTACCGCGCGGTCGAATATGAATGGGCGCTCTGGGTGCGTCACTTCGAGGCACTGCTGAACGAACTCTACTGGACCAGCGCGGTGGTTCACCTAGAGACCGAACTCAACGGCATTCATACCTTCCGCTGGGAAACCGAAAGCGGTTCGCACAGCCCCCATCAGCGCGATTTGCGTATGCGCTGTGCCTGGGAGCGTGACGGCGGGGTATTCAGCTGAAATCTAGTCTTCCAGCCATTCCTTCGGCACCTCGCGCCTGAGCGCGAGCTGGCACTGCTGATGATCAACATCGAACACGATGACCGCGGTGCCTTTGCGCAATGCCTGGCGTACCCGCTCGACGCGGGTTTCCTGCGGCGTCTCGTCGCCATTATCGGTGCCCTCGCGGGTGACGAAGTCTTCGATGAGGCGGGTCAGGGTGTCAGGTTCGAGCTGGTCGTAAGGGATGAGCATCGGCGTCGGATCAAGTGGGATGGTGCAGGTCAGGTTCGCTGATCGGCGCGTTGAGGAACCGATCCAGGTAAGCATACAGCTGCTCACTGTCCAATGGCTTGCCAATGAAATCGTCCATGCCGGCCTCGCTGCCAGCGCGGCGATGCTCCTCGAGCACATGGGCGGTCAGTGCGATGATCGGCACGGGTCGCAACTGCAATTGCGCTTCGAGTCGGCGGATCTGACGGCTGGCCTCGAATCCGTCCATTTCCGGCATCTCGCAGTCCATCAAAATCAGCTGCACAGCGGCCGGGTTCTCGCTGTACGCACTGATTGCCCTGTGCCCGTTTTCAGCAACCATGACCTCATAGCCGCGTTTACGCAGCAGGCTGGACACGACCATCTGGCTGACCGGGTTGTCCTCGACTACTAGGATGAGCGGCTTGCGGCCTGTCAGGCTGTCGGCGGCCACCATCGCAGCGCCATTAGGCGTTCGGGTTCCCTGATAGAGGCGATGCAGTGCTTCGCGCAAGGGGCCGAGCAACAGGGGCAACGGCAGGCTTGCCAGGTGCAACGATGACGACGCAGGTGAGGGCTCGCTTTGTGGCGGGTAGAGCAGCATTACGCGTTGATTTGGTTCGAGCTGGTCGGCCACGGCGTTGAGCCATGCCTGTGGTTTGCCAGGCCAGGGTGCCATGATCACCAGCAGCGGGGCTGAAGCCTGATCGTCGAGGTAGCGGCGCAGTCGTTGCGGCTCCTCGCAACGGACGATTCGCATGCCCCAACGGTGGAGCAGATTGCCCATCGCATCCAGTGCACAGATATCCCGAGACGCGATCACGGCGGTTCGGCCTTCGAGCAAGGTCGTGAGTGGGTCAGAGTTGTCGCTCGCCTCCCGCAGCGGAATGTCGAAGCTGAATTGGCTGCCCTGGCCAGGCGTGCTCTGCACTTCGATCTGGCCGCCCATCATTTCCACCAGTTCCTTGCTGATGACCAAGCCCAGGCCGCTGCCACCGTAGCGTCGGGTTGTACTGGAATCACCTTGTGCGAAGGACTCGAACAGCTGGGCCAGCACCTCGGCGCGCATGCCGATGCCGCTGTCGGTGATCGAAAAGACCAGGCTTCGGCCGCCCTCCGGTCCCTGACAGACGACCTGCAGCACCACGCAACCCTGTTCGGTGAACTTCAACGAATTGCTCAGCAGGTTCATCAGGACCTGCTTGAGACGGGTCGGGTCGCCGCGAAGACGGCGTGGCACACCGGGCGCAAGGCTGAGATGCAGGTTCAGCTGCTTCTGCAGCGCTTGGGCTGTGAACAGGCTGATGGTTTCGGAGGCCAGCGCTTCCAAGTCGAACTCGATGTCCTCCAAGACCAGTTTGCCGGCGCCGATCCTTGCGTAGTCGAGGATGTCGTTGATGACCGTCATCAGCGAGTTGCTGGAGCTGGCAACCGTATCGAGGTAGAAGCGCTGGTTACGATCCAGCGGGGTTTCACGCAGCAATTGCAGCATGCCCAATACGCCGTTCAATGGCGTGCGGATCTCGTGGCTCATTTTCGCCAGAAAGCGACTTTTTGCCTGGTTCTCGCTTTCTGCCCGCTCGGCTGCCTGGCGCGAACGGAAGCCTTCTTCCTTAAGCAGGTTGATACGGTCGGCGAGCCCGATCGACAGCGTGATCAATTCGAAGGCGATGCCAACTTTGACAATCGACGCGCCATACAGGCCCAACAGGTTGAAGCCCAGTGAACCAGCTGTGACGATGACGAACGTCGCCAGCAGGACGCCCCAGGCCAGCGTGTAATAAAGGCCATAGCGCACGCCGCGGCTCCAGACGAAAGCGCCAGTCAGCAACAGGCCGATCGAAGAGCCGATGACCATCACACTGGCGAGCACGCTCCAGACCTGCGTTTCCAGAACGAATCCGGACAGCAGCGCACCCATCGACAGGATCAGCACCACACGCAGGGCGAAGTCCAGGCGCGGGAAGTACTCTCGGGTATGCAGAAAATGGCGGCTGAATTGGACCGACACCAGGCAATGGCTGAACATCAGTGCGTAGATGCCTAACGCGACCACGCCGCCGGCATCGTTCAGCCATTTGACCAGCAAGCCATCGAAGCTGAGTGCGAACAGGCCCACGTTGAGGTTGTAGATCAGATACCAGAAATACGCTGGCTCACGCAGCGAGAGGAACAGGAAGAAGTTGTAGCAGAACATCGCAAACAGCACGCCATAGAAGGCCCCGGCCAAGCCCATTGAGTCTTCGGTTGCTTCGGCGTTAGCTGCGTAGGTGCTGAAATACAGCGGGACGTACAGGGTGCTGGTGCTTTGCACACGCAACAGCAAGGTCGAGGTGCCGGGCGCGAGCTCTACTGGAAACAAGAAGTTGCTGACCCTGACCGAGCGCTCACTGAACGGATGGTTGTCCCCCGAGTGCTGTCGGCTGATACGACCGTCCGGGTGACGGAGATACAGCTGAATATCGTCAAGCAGCGGGTAGTTGATTTCGACGAAGCCGCCGAGAGGGTCGTGGAGTTGGTTGTCCAACTCGACACGGAACCACCAGACCGAATCGTTCTTCCCCTTATTGGGGTGTAGGCCTGACACTGGCTCGAAGGTTTTTTCGGGTAGCGCGAACACCTCGGCCACGCTCAGTTCGGCGGCAGGGTCTCTCAGAAAGTAACTTGAGCTGCCCAGTGCTTGGCGAAAATGCTGTGAATCCACAGGCACGGGCTCAAAGGCCGATGCCTGAGCGGTCAGACAGAATAGGAAGACGGCCAGAAAAAGACGCGGCAGCATGTTATTGACCCAAGGCGTGCAAACTCGCAAAACGCAGTTTCCAGTCGCGCGAAGGACAAATCCCCTCGCTTCATGCCTGACTGGCCAAGCATCCATATATTTCAGAGGTTTGCGACTTTGCCCGGATCAGCGCCGCCCCGCAATCGGCAATTGCCTCAAGTTGGCGGCGCATCATGAAACGTGGCCATCAACCGGACGAATCATCGGTTTGCTTGTCGAAGATCGAATCGACTGCCGGCACGCGCGTGTCGTTCTCCATTTGAGTCACGTGTTCCAGTTGATGGCTGAAGTTTTCCAGCGAATCTTTGCTCGTATGGGCGTCACTGGTGAAGACCGGTGGGCTCAGCAAGTAGGCCGAAATCAAGCGGCTCATGGCCGCCAGGCTGTCGATGTGGGTGCGCTCATAGCCATGCGTCGCGTCGCAACCAAAGGCCAGCAAAGCGGTGCGGATGTCGTGACCGGCTGCAATCGCCGATTGCGCATCGCTGTGGTAATAGCGGAACAGATCCCGACGCACCGGTACCTCATTGGCTTCCGCCAGTTTCAACAGGTGCCGCGACAGGTGGAAATCATAAGGCCCGCCTGAATCCTGCATGGCTACGGTGACGGCGTGTTCGCTGGATTCCTGACCCTTGGCCGTCGGCGCGATGTCTATGCCGACGAACTCGCTGACATCCCAGGGCAGGGCGCCGGCTGCACCAGAACCGGTTTCCTCGGTAATGGTAAACAGCGGATGGCAGTCGATCGGCGGCTCACGGCCGCTTTCAACCACGGCTTTGAGCGACGCTAGCAAGGCTGCCACTCCGGCCTTGTCGTCCAGATGGCGGGAGCTGATGTAACCGCTGTCGGTGAACTCGGGCATCGGGTCGAACGCGACGAAATCGCCCACATTGATTCCTAGCGCAAGCGTGTCGGCGCGGCCAGCGGTGTATCCGTCCAGGCGCAGTTCGACGTGGTTCCAGCTGATCGGCATCTCATCAACCGCAGTATTGAATGCATGTCCCGAGGCCAGAAGCGGCAGCACGCTGCCCCGGACCACACCGGTGTCGGTGAACACGCTGACGCGGCTGCCTTCGGCGAAACGACTGGACCAGCAGCCCACCGGGGACAAGCCAAGTCGGCCATTGTCCTGGATCTCCCGGACGCTGGCGCCAATGGTATCCAGGTGTGCGGCGATGGCTCGATCCGGGCTGTACCGACGGCCTTTGAGTGTGGCGCGGATGGTCCCGCGACGGGTCAGCTCGAAAGGAATGCCAAGCTCCTTCAGCCGCTCCGCCACGTAGCGAACGATGGTGTCGGTGAAGCCGGTGGGGCTGGGAATGGCGAGCATTTCCAGCAGCACACGCTGCAGGTAGTTGAGGTCTGGTTCTGGAAGCTTGGCAGTCATGATCATTCCTTAGCGGCAAAAAACCGGCTGCCGCCATTCAGGTGAGTGAAGTTGAGCTGCGGTAGTGCCGCAAGCGAGGCGGCTGGGCCATTCCGGCACCTGAGGGTGCCGGAGCCAGGCCATCAACGGCCTGGTTGCCCCGCTAATGGGTGCCGTAGCTGAGTGGAAAGAGCAGGTCGACGAAGCGTTCGGCGGTCGGCTGCGGATGATGATTAGCCAGGCCGACTCGCTCATTCGCTTCAATGAAAACGTACTCAGGCTGGTCTGCCGCCGGCACCAACAGATCGAGACCAACCACCGGGATATCCAGCGCACGGGCCGCGCGGACTGCAGCGTCGATCAGCTCGGGGTGCAGCTGATCGGTTACATCGTCCAGCGTGCCGCCAGTATGCAGATTGGCGGTACGACGAACCGTCAAATGCTGGCCACGTGGCAGCACGCTGTCGTAATCGAAGCCGGCTTCACTGATGCACCGATGGGTTTCCTCATCCATCGGGATTTTGCTTTCGCCACCCGTCGCGGCCTGGCGACGGCGACTCTGGGTTTCGATCAGTTCTTGGATGGAGTGGCTGCCGTCGCCAACCACTTCAGCCGGACGTCGAATTGCCGCAGCAACCACGCCATAGCCGATCACCACGATGCGCAGATCAAGGCCGGGATGGAAGCTTTCGAGCAAGACGCGTTGATCGAAGTGACGTGCTCGGGTAATCGCCTCCTCCACGTCCTCAGGGCTACGAAGATCGACCGAGACCCCGTGGCCCTGTTCGCCATCGAGTGGCTTGACCACGACACTGCCATGCTTTTCCAGAAACGCCTCGTTATCCTCTGGTGTCCCTGCGAGCTGCTGCGCTGGCAGTTTGAGCCCAGCGCGGGCGAGGGTGCGGTGCGTCAGGCTCTTGTCCTGGCACAACGTCATGCTCACCGCTGAAGTGAGGTCCGACAATGACTCGCGGCAGCGTACCTTTCGGCCGCCCTGGGTCAGGGTGAACAGGCCAGCTTCGGTGTCGTCGATGGTGATTTCTATGCCGCGACGCCGTGCCTCGTCGACGATGATCTTGGCATAGGGATTCAGCTCGGCTTCCGGGCCAGGCCCTAGAAACAAGGGTTGGTTGAAGGTGTTCTTGCGTTTGACCGTGAAGGTCTGCAGGTCACGGAAACCGAGCTTGGCGTAGAGCGCCTTGGCCTGCTTGTTATCGTGTAGCACCGACAAATCGAGGTAGGCCAGCCCGCGCCCCATATAGTGTTCGATCAAATGGCGAACCAGCGCTTCGCCAACGCCAGGGCGGGTGCAGGTTGGCGCGACCGCCAGACACCAGAGGCTGGATCCGTTCTCCGGATCGTTGAAAGCCTTGTGGTGATTGATGCCCATCACGCTGCCGATGATCTGGCCGGAGTCGTCGTCTTCGGCCAGCCAATAAACCGGACCACCTTGCTCTCGTGGGGTGCACAGCTCCGGGTTGACGGGCAGCATATGGCGGGACTGGTACAGGCTATTGATCGCTTTCCAGTCCTCCTCGCTCTGGGCGCGCCGAATGCCGAAACCGCGGAAGCTGCGGCGGGCCGGGCGGTAATCGGTGAACCAGATGCGAGAGGTGTCCGAGGGGTCAAGGAACAGCTGCTGCGGCGCATAGGCGAGCACCTGGTGCGGCGCGGCAACGTACAGCGCAATGTCCCGCTCCCCGGCCTGTTCATGGAGCAGGTCGGCAGCGAGCTTTTCAGGGTCGGAGTAGGTGTGTCCGATCAGGATGCGGCCCCAGCCACAGTGCAGGGTTACGGGCGCCTGAGGTTCCGCCTGGCCATCTTCCGCGAGTCGTTGCTGCAGGCGCTCGTAGGTCGGTGTCTGGCCGCGTAACAGCCGCTGTCCATAGGCTTGAGACTTCTGCATGGTACGTTCCTTGGAGCTTGTCACGACGTCACGGCATTTTTTGTATCAACTGGCCTTGGCGCCGTGCCGTCATGATCGGGTTCTTAGAGGCCTTGTTCGCTCAACCATAGATTGACCGCTGCCAGCTGCCACAATTTCGAGCCGCGCAGGGGCGTCAGTTGGCCCTCGGGGTCGTTGAACAGCTTGTCCAGCATTGCCGGGTTGTACAGCCCGCGATCCTGGCTCGGGTCCGTCAGCAGCTCGCGCACCCAATTCAGTGTGTCACCCTGCAGGTGCTTGAGGCCCGGCACCGGGAAATAGCCCTTGGGGCGGTCGATGACCGCGGCTGGGATGACCTTGCGCGCGGCTTCCTTGAGCACATATTTGCCGCCATCGGGCAGCTTGTACTTCGCAGGAATTCGTGCGGAAAGCTCGGCCACGTTGTGATCGAGAAACGGCACCCGTGCCTCTAGGCCCCAGGCCATGGTCATGTTGTCGACGCGTTTGACCGGGTCGTCGACCAGCATCACCGTACTGTCGATTCGCAGGGCCTTGTCGACGGCCGCATCAGCGCCCGGCTGCGCGAAGTGCTGACGAACGAAATCACCGGAGAAGTCGCCCTTGACCCACTGCTGCTGCACGGTGTCGGCGTACTCCTCGAAGCTGCGGTCGCGGAAGGCGCTGAGATAAGCCTCGACAGGGTCCTCGGCACCGTCCACCTGCGGATACCAGTGATAGCCAGCGAACAGCTCATCGGCACCTTGACCGCTCTGAACCACCTTGCAGTGTTTGGACACTTCCCGTGAGAGCAGGTAGAAGGCGATGCAGTCGTGGCTGACCATCGGTTCGCTCATAGCGCGAAAGGCAGCAGGCAGCTGTTCGAGGATTTCTTTCTCCTGAATCCGCAGCTGGTGATGGCGCGTCCCGTAATGCTGTGCAATCAGATCCGAATACTTGAATTCGTCGCCACGCTCGCCACCGGCGTCCTGAAAGCCAATGGAGAAGGTCTGCAAGTTGTCCGCAGCGCCGGCTTCGCGAAGCAGGCCGACCAGCAAGCTGGAGTCGACACCACCGGAAAGCAGCACGCCCACGTCAACCGCCGCGCGATGGCGCAAGGCGACGGACTCGCGCAAGGTTGTCAGGGTGCGCTCCTGCCAGTCTTCGAAGCTATAGCCTTGCTCCTCTTCTGATGCCCCGAACTCCAGCGTCCACCAGCGGTGTTGGCTGGTCTTGCCGCTGGCATCAACACGCATGAAGGTGCCGGGAGGCAGCTTCTCGATGCCCGCAATCAGAGTGTCCGGTGCCGGCACCACGGCATGGAAGCTCATGTAGTGGTTCAGTGCCACCGGGTTCAGCACACCGGCAATGTCACCGCCCTTGAGCAACGCCGGGAGCGTCGAGGCGAAGCGCAGGCGCTCGCCGGTGCGTGACAGATAGAGCGGCTTGATGCCGAGACGATCACGGGCGATGAACAGTTCCTGTACGTCGCGCTGCCAGATGGCGAAGGCGAACATGCCGTTGAGGCGCGGCAATAAGGCTTCGCCCCAGGCATGAAAGCCCTTGAGCAACACTTCAGTGTCACCCTCGGAGAAGAAGCGATAGCCCAGTGCCTCGAGCTCGGCGCGCAATTCCGGATAGTTGTAGATGGCGCCGTTGAAAACCATCGACAAACCGAGTGCCGAATCGACCATTGGCTGACCCGAGGCCTCGCACAGGTCCATGATTTTCAAGCGTCGGTGACCGAGCGCCAGAGGGCCTTGGCTGTTGAAGCCACAGGCGTCTGGGCCGCGAGCAGTCAGGGATTGAGTGATGCGTTCAACCGCGGCCAGATCGGCCGGTTGATTATCGAAGCGAAGTTCGCCAGCTATGCCGCACATAAGATCCTTACCGGTGTTGCCGTTGGGGAGTGTGACTGATGCTCGGATCGCGAAGTTCAGGTTTTCAGACCAGCGTATAGCGCTCTGGCTCGCCGGCTGCGGTGATCATTCAGGTGCGTCCCGCACAGGCTGAATCGCGCCCTGCTGCGTCAGTCAGGTTTTACAGGGAAACAAAGGAAGTGCTTTCATGTCAAACCGTGACCCAGCTGATTATGTTGTTTATGAACGAAGAAAATATTCGAGCTGAAACTATCGAAAAGCCGGAGAGCAGGCTTGAATTGTCGCTGTTTCAGGCTCTGCGCCGGTTGCAGCAGGACGCCGAAATGCATGCCAAGCGGCTGGCACGTTACGGTGGACTGAGCCCGGTGCAGCTAATGATTCTGCAGGTGCTTGCGAGCGAGCGACAGCTCACCGCCAGTGCGCTGAGCAAGCGCGTCAGCCTTACGCCTGCAACCCTGTCCGGGCAGCTCGACCGGCTCGCCGAGCGCGGACTTCTGTCGCGCCAGCGTGATGATCAGGACCGCCGCCGCCAATGGTTGCTGTTGACTGAAGAGGGCCGCGCACTGCAGCAACAGGCCCCGTCTTTGCTGCCGCCGGAGTTCGTTGCACGTTTCGCGGCGTTGCCGGAATGGGAGCAGCACGGAATCACTGCGGCGCTGCTTCGCGCCGCCTCGATATGCGGTTCGAGGGAATAGTCAGCAGCCCGGCTGAGCCTGCCGTCTGCTATAGGCGAAAGCCCTCGACGATATGCTCGGCCAGTGTTTCGCTGACTTGCGACTGACTACGTTCGTTGCGCAGCAGGACAATGCTGCTCAAGGGTAGCTCCGGCATGCCTTCCGCTTCGCCCAGCAAGCGCATGTCGGCCGTGACCAGGCTCTGCAGCTGCGCGGTCACCGCGAGCCCGGCGTTGACCACGGCCATCAGCGCTGAAAGGCTCGGGCTGGTATAGGCGACCCGGTAGGGAACGTCCAGGCTGTCGAGTGCGTTGCAGGCCCAGGCGCGGCAGAAGCAATCGGTATTGAACATGGCCAGTGGCATGGGCCGTTGTTCATGGGTGTTGAAGCCCGGCGCTTCAGCCCAGACGAAACGCTCGCGGCGCAGTAACTGCCCGATCTCGGTACCCGGCTCGCGGGTGACGATGGACAGATCCAGGTCGCGTCGCTGCAGCAACTGGTAAGACGGTTCGCAATGCACCTCCACCTGCACCAGCGGATAGGCCTGGGCGAAGCGCGACAGGATGCCGGGTAGGAAGCGCATCACATAATCGTCTGGAGTGCCGATGCGCACCGAGCCGACCATGTGCGGCTCACGCAAGGTGGTCAGCACCTCACCGTGCAGCTTGAGAATTCTTCGCGCATAACCAAGCAGGATCTGGCCTTCTGCGGTGAGCTTGACCTGGCGCCCGTCGCGCTCGAATACCGAACGTTGCAGTACGTCCTCTTCCAGCCGCTTCATCTGCATGCTGATTGCCGACTGCGTGCGATTGACGGCTTCCGCAGCACGGGTGAAGCCGCCGTGGTCGGCAATTGCCACAAAGCTGCGCAGCAGCTCGGCATCGATACTCGGGTAGTTGGCCATTCATCAATCTCCGAGATGGACATCATCATAAACATTCGTTGGATTGATCATAAGCCCGGCGGGACACTGGCGCCATCCACTCGGAGGTGTACCCGATGAAAAGCCATGCTGAGTTCGTTCAATCTTGCGCCCGGAGCGCAACGCCCCATTTCTCGCTCGGACGGTCGCTGCGTGCGGCCTGGCAGCAGTTCGGCCGCTGGCACGCGCTGTATCGCCAGCGCCAGCAACTGGCCTCGCTGAGTGATGAGATGCTCAAGGACATCGGTTTGAGCCGGGCCGATATCGAAACCGAAATCACCCGGCCATTTTGGGATGAGCCGTTTCGCCGAGGCTAATCTTTGGCAGCTTGGTCACGAGGCTCGAATAGGCAGGCGCTCGATGAGACGCTCAGTCGATCCGTCGAATGAGCTTGCGCAGCAGGAATCGATTGGGGTGGCAGGCTTCGGCGATGGCGCGCGGTACGGGCAGCGGTTCGTCATTCAGCCACGCGGCGAGCAGCTCGCCCGACAGTGGCGCGGTGATCAGGCCGCGCGAGCCGTGTGCGGTATTGACGTACAGCCCATCAAGCCAGGGACACGGAGTGTCAGGCACTTGCCGAGCATCCTTCGCCAGCACGGCATAGGCTTCGGCGAAGCGTGCTGGATCGGCCAGCGCGCCGATGATGGGTAGATAGTCAGGGCTGGTGCAGCGGAACGCGACGCGTCCATGCAGTTGGTCGATATCGACGGTGTCGGCCTCGAGGCGCTGATGCAGATCAGCGGAAATCTCCGCCAGCATCTCCAGGTTGGAGTGATGTTCCGCTGCGCTTGGAGCCGGGTCGGTTTCGGCGAAATTGAAGCTCGCACCCAACGTGTGCTGACCCTCACGGGGCGGGGCGACGTAGCCCTTGGCGCAGAGCACGGTGCGCAATGCGCTGCTTCGTTCGGTCACCGTCAGGGCGGTGATCTGTCCGCGGATTCGCTTGAGCGGCAGCCAGGCACTTTGGCTGAACCGCGCAGCGTCGGCGGCGCCAGCCAGAATCACTACCGGCGCCTCGGCCAGCAGCTCATCGCCGATCAGTGCCTGCCACTGCTCGCCGGCGCGACGCAGCTCGACCGGGTGCTGGTGGCGAAGCAGCTCGATGTCGGGGTGCGCGATCAGCCAGCGACACAGCGCTGGCGGGTGCGCCCAACCCGCGTCCGGATAGAGCAGCCCGCCATGGTTCAGCGCCACGCCCGCCAGCTGCTCAGCTTCCTCGCGCTGCACCGCGCGCAGCAGACTGGGCGGAAAGGCATCGGACAGTGCTGCTTGGCGGGCGCTTTCCTTGTGGTCGAAGGCAAGCTGCAGCACGCCACAGGCATCCCAG
The DNA here is from genome assembly GCF_000970615.1 of Pseudomonas sp. 10B238. Classification (NCBI taxonomy): domain Bacteria; kingdom Pseudomonadati; phylum Pseudomonadota; class Gammaproteobacteria; order Pseudomonadales; family Pseudomonadaceae; genus Pseudomonas; species Pseudomonas sp. 10B238. The sequence goes on along the minus strand of NZ_KQ033938.1, from coordinate 36,533 downwards.
TCCTGGCCTTGCTGCAGGTTCTGCAACAACCGACGGGTGTAGCCAAAGCCGCTGGCGACAAGCTGCGAAAGCGCGGTGCCGTGCGCTGACAGCTTCAGATAGAGCACACCCTGTGGATTGCCAGAACCCTCTTGGGCGACGTCGTCATGCCGCTCCAGCAGTGTCACCTGCCAGCCGCGCGCCGCCAGGCTGGCAGCGCTGGCGCAACCCGCGAGGCCTGCGCCGATGATCAGTGCCTTGCGCTGCGTTGGTTTATATGACGGGCGCGCGAACCACGGGCTCTCCAAGGTTTTTGGCGATGCGGCAAGGTGACCCTGGATGTTTTCCCACTTCTGGCCGAAGCCCGGTATCCGCTTGATCTCAAAGCCCGCCTCTTTGAGGGCTCGTCGCACACTGCCGGCGCTGCTGAAAGTCGCCAGCGTGGCACCCGGGGCGGACAGCCGCGCCACCTGCTCAAATAGCTCGGGCTGCCACATGTCCGGGTTCTTCGGCGGAGCAAAACCATCGAGAAACCAGGCGTCTACCTGGGCATCCAGTTCTTTCAGCTGGTCGAGCGCATCGCCTACCAATAGCGTCAGCGTCACCTGACCGAAACGAAATTGCTGGAATCCCGGATTGACCGCCACATACTGGTCCAGCAACTGGCGCGCCTGCAGCTGCAGCTCGGGCCACAACGTCAGCGCGCGACGAAGGTCGTCGCGCGTGAGTGGATGCTTTTCAACACTGACGAAGTGCAGGGCGCTATTGGCAGGCGCAGTGCGCTCGAACAGCGCCCAGGCGCAAAGGAAACTGAGGCCGGTACCAAAGCCCGTTTCGCCAATCACCAGGCGCTCCCCAGCCTGAAGAGCGGCGAAACGTTCGGCCAATCGGTTGGGTTGCAGAAATACGTGGGTGGTTTCGGCCATGCCTGAGCCGCGAGAAAAATATACGTCACCATAGCGCCGCGATTGCGGTTGGCCGTTCTCGTCCCAGTCGAGCTCGGCATGTTCAAAACCGGGTGAGATCGCGGCGGACATCGACGTTTCCTGCGGAGAAAAATCGCGATTCTAGCAGCAGCGCGAAACCTGCTGCGGGCGCGCTTTGTCGCATCGGTAAGCGCGCAGGCCAGCGCACCATGCGCTAACAGACGGAGCTGCATCAGTACTGCAGCTACCTTGGCCTGCTAGGGTTCATCACAGCATCCATTCTTGGAGTACACGATGTTCGAGTCCGCAGAAATCGGCCACACCATCGACAAGGACACCTACAACAAAGAAGTGCCCGTTCTGCGTGAAGCGTTGCTGCAAGCGCAGTACCGCCTCAAAGAGCAGGCGCGGTTTCCAGTGCTTATCCTGATTAATGGCATCGAGGGTGCCGGAAAAGGCGAAACGATCAAGTTGCTCAGCGAGTGGATGGACCCGCGGCTAATCCGGGTCGACAGCTTCGATGTGCCGACCGACGAAGAACTCTCGCATCCGCCCGCCTGGCGTTACTGGCGTCGCCTGCCCCCGAAAGGACAGACCGGTATCTTTTTCGGTAACTGGTACAGCAAGTTGCTGGAGGACCGGGTCCATGGGCGCATTAAGAAAGCTGAGCTGGAGCTGGCGATCGACCGTGCTCAGCGGTTCGAACGCATGCTCTGCGCTGAAGGCACGCTGATCTTCAAATTCTGGTTTCACCTGTCCAAGGACCGCATGCTGCAGCGCCTTGAGTCGCTAAAGGATGATCCGCTGCACAGCTGGCGCATCAGCCCGCTGGATTGGCAGCAGTCGAAAACCTACGACCGGTTCGTCAAGCACGGTGAATTGATCCTGCGCCGCAGCAGCCGGGACTTTGCACCCTGGTACGTCATCGAGGGCAGCGACGAACGATACCGCAGCCTGACCGCCGGCCGGTTGCTGCTCGAGGGGCTCAATGCTGCGCTGGACGCTGCGGACCAACCGCTCTCGCAGCCGCACACGGCGACGATCGAGCTGAAGCTCGATCAGGCGAGCCTGCTTGGCAGTCTCGACATGCAGCAATCGCTCAGCAAGGACCATTACAAAGAGCAGCTGGGACATGAACAGGCAAGGCTGAGTCAGCTGCTGCGTGATCCGCGGCTGCGCAAGCGTGGGGTGCTGGCCCTGTTCGAGGGCCACGACGCGGCGGGCAAGGGCAGCGCCATTCGCCGGGTCACGGGTGCGCTGGATCCGCGGCTGTATCGCACCATACAAATCGCCGCGCCCAGCGAGGACGAACTGGCGCAGCCATGGTTGTGGCGATTCTGGCGCAACGTCCCGGCGCGCGGGCAGTTCATCATTTTCGATCGATCCTGGTACGGCCGCGTGCTGGTCGAGCGTGTCGAGGGCTTCTGCTCGCCAGACGAGTGGCTGCGGGCCTATACCGAGATAAACGAGTTCGAGGAACAGCTGGTCGACGCAGGCGTAGTGGTGGTCAAGTTCTGGCTCTCCATCGACAAACAAACGCAGCTGGAGCGTTTCAAGGAGCGGGAAGATACGCCGCACAAACGCTTCAAGATCACCGAGGAAGACTGGCGCAATCGCGAAAAATGGGACGACTACAGCAATGCCGTGGCGGACATGGTCGATCGCACCAGCACCGAAATTGCGCCCTGGACGTTGGTTGAGGCCAACGACAAGCGCTTTGCCCGGGTCAAGGTATTGCGCACGCTCAACGACGCGCTGGAAGAAGCGATCAGCTGAGTTTCAAGGAACGGCGGACAATGGCCAGCCATATCCCTGCTGAATGTTCGTCGCCTTTGGTGAAGGGCCGGAACTATGCTCGGTCCATCGTCAACAGGCCGGCCGCCGCAGCGGCCGCCCAACCATTCGAGGTATGCCATGCGTGAAGTAGTGATCGTCGACAGCGTACGGACCGGCCTGGCCAAGTCCTTCCGCGGCAAGTTCAACATGACCCGTCCTGACGACATGGCGGCTCATTGCGTCAACGCGCTGCTGTCGCGTAACGGGCTGGACCCAAAGCTGGTAGAGGACTGCATCGTCGGTGCCGGCTCCAACGAGGGCGCACAGGGCTACAACATCGGTCGTAACGTGGCGGTGCTGTCGAACCTGGGCATCCAGTGCGCGGGCATGACACTCAATCGCTTCTGCTCGTCCGGCTTGCAGTCCATTGCCATCGCGGCCAATCAGATCGCTTCCGGCTGCAGCGACATCATCGTTGCCGGTGGCGTCGAGTCGATCACCATGACGGCCAAGAGCCGCAACAGCGATAACCTCTTCAACCCGGTTTTGCAAGAGCGGGTGCCGGGTCTATATCACAGCATGGGCCAGACCGCCGAGCTGGTTGCGCGCCGCTACAACGTCACCCGTGAACAGCAGGACATCTACTCCCTGCAGAGCCAGCAGCGCACTGCACGAGCTCAGGCGGAAGGCCTGTTTGACGATGAGATCGTTCCGATGAACGTTCGCTACTTCACCGAGGACAAGAACGCCGGTGAGCGCACCGAGCATGAAGGCGTGGTCGATCGTGACGACTGCAACCGCCCGGACACCACACTGGAAAGCCTGTCGGGTCTCAAACCTGTGTTCGCCGATGATGGTTCGGTGACCGCTGGCAACGCTTCGCAGCTGTCCGACGGCGCCTCAATGACCTTGGTCATGAGCCTGGACAAGGCCATCGAACTGGGCCTCAAGCCGCGTGCCTTCTTCCGAGGCTTCACCGTGGCCGGGTGTGAACCGGAAGAGATGGGTATCGGCCCGGTGTTCTCGGTGCCGCGCCTGCTGCAGGCCCGAGGGCTGCAGGTCAACGACATTGATCTCTGGGAGCTCAACGAAGCCTTTGCCTCGCAGTGCCTGTATTGCCGCGATACGCTGGAAATCGACAATGAGAAGTTCAACGTCAATGGCGGCTCGATTTCGATCGGCCACCCATTCGGCATGACCGGTTCGCGCACCGCGGGCCATCTGGTTCGCGAGCTGCAACGCCGCAACCTGCGTTATGGAGTCGTTACCATGTGCGTTGGTGGCGGAATGGGTGCGTCTGGGCTGTTCGAAGCCGTGCGCTGAAGCAGTCGTCGCAGGGACGCCTAATAGAAACCCGCGCCAGATGGCGCGGGTTTTTCATGCCTGATCATTATCTGGTCGCTCCTTGGCTGGGCTTCAGCTCGTGCGCCAGGCTATCCGGTCTGCGTCTGGCTCCAGGCTAGCGATGCAAAGGTGCAGCATGTGCCAGAGACGACTGAGTTGCTCTGCGGTGAAGTTTTCGGTGGGCTGAAGCCCACCCTACGACGTAACCTGGCCTGTAGGGTGGGCTTCAGCCCACCGTATATATGGCGGAAGCAGTCAGCTAGATAGATAAAAACCCGCGCTTGGCGCGGGTTTTTTATTGCCACAGTCTGGCCACTGAGGCCCGTAGGGTGGGCTTCAGCCCACCACCCCGCGGCTAGGTTGCTACCTCAGCTCAGCTGCGGCTGGACTCCAGCATGGTTTCAGGTCGCACCCACTGGTCGAACTCCTCATCGGTCAAATAGCCGAGCGCCAGTGCCGCTTCGCGCAAGGTAGTGCCTTCGGCATAGGCCTTCTTGGCGATCTCGGCCGCCTTGTCGTAACCGATGTGCGGGTTCAGTGCTGTCACCAGCATCAGCCCCCGCTCCAGATGCTCGGCCATGCGTGCCGCGTCCGGCTCGAGGCCGACGATGCAATGCGCGTTGAAGTTGCGGCAACCATCGGCCAGCAGTCGGATCGATTCGAGCATGTTGTGCACGATCACCGGCTTGAACACATTGAGCTGTAGATGGCCCTGGCTCGCGGCGAAGCCGACCGTCACGTCGTTGCCCATCACCTGGCAGGCAAGCATGGACAATGCCTCGCACTGCGTCGGGTTGACCTTGCCTGGCATGATCGAGCTGCCCGGCTCATTGGCTGGCAAACGCACTTCGGCGAAACCACCGCGCGGGCCCGAGCCGAGCAGCCGCAGGTCGTTGGCGATTTTCATCAGCGCCGTGGCCAATGTTTTCAGGGCGCCGGAGAGTGCGACCAGCGGCTCATGGCCGGAAAGGGCGGCAAACTTGTTCGGCGCAGACACGAACGGAAGACCGGAGAGTGCCGCCAGTTCAGCAGCAATCGCTTCGGCGAAGCCATGCGGGGCGTTGAGACCAGTGCCCACTGCGGTGCCGCCCTGGGCCAGTTCGTAAACGGCGGGCAGCGAGTGTCGAATTGCCTGTTCGGCGATATCCAGCTGGGCCACGAAGGCCGACAACTCCTGGCCGAAGGTCACGGGGGTTGCATCCATCATGTGGGTGCGCCCGGTTTTGACCAGCTGACCATAGCGTGCCGCCTGTTCGGCGATGCCGCCAGACAGCTCGGCGATGGCGGGCAACAGATCGTCTTGGATCGCTCGCGCAACGGCGATGTGCATGGAGGTGGGGAAGCAATCGTTGGAGCTCTGTGCGCGGTTGACGTGGTCGTTGGGGTGCACCGGGCTCTTGCCGCCACGTGCTCCGCCGGCCAGTTCATTGGCGCGCCCGGCAATAACCTCGTTGACGTTCATGTTGCTCTGGGTGCCGCTGCCCGTCTGCCAGACCACCAGAGGAAACTGATCGTCGTGCTGGCCGTGGAGTATTTCGTCGGCGGCCTGTTCGATTAGACGCGCGATGTCCGGCGGTAGATCGCCTATGCGGTCGTTGACCCGCGCCGCGGCTTTCTTGATCAGCGCCAGCGCATGGCAGACGGCAAGGGGCATGCGCTGGTCGCCGATGGCGAAATTGATCAGCGAGCGCTGTGTCTGGGCGCCCCAGTAAGCCTGTTCCGGGACTTCCACTGGACCCAGGCTGTCGGTTTCGGTGCGTGTCATGCCGTGCTCCATCGATGAGGTATCCCTGTTAGGTTGCTGGCTGTGGGCACAGGTTCAATCTGGCCTGCAGCTGTTCCTTGAGCGCCGGGAACTCCGCGCGCAGAATGTGTCCATTGAGGCTCACTTAACGATCGCCAAGGATCATCTCATGCACATTCTTCGTACATTCGGCCTTTGTAGCGTTCTGTCGATGGCGCTCCTCAGCGGCCAGGCCAACGCTGACAGTGCGGGTCACCAGGCCCAAGCCGAGCGTTTCCTGGAGCTGGTCAACGCTGATCGACTCGCTGTGCCGGTGTATGCCCAGGTGCAGCAGATGTTCGCCGAGCGCTTCGAGCAGACCCAAGCGCCCGCGAGCAAGCGCGCACTGCTCGAACGCTACCAATCGAAGGCCGATGCTGCGCTGGACAAGGCCATCGGCTGGGAGCAGGTCAAGCCGGACCTGATCACGCTCTATACCGAAACCTTCACCGAGCAGGAGCTCAGCCAGTTGAACGACTTCTACGAGTCGGCGCTTGGCAAGAAGATGCTGACCAAACTGCCGGAGCTGAATGCGCGTTCGGCGCAGGTTACCCAGGCCAAGCTGCAAAGCGCTGTGCCCCAGGTCAACAAGCTGCTGGCAGAGATGACTGCCGAACTCGATACTCAGAAAAAGCCCTGACGGAGCCGCCCGGATGTCCAAACTCGAATCCATCGAACAGACGCTGCAAAGCGCACTGCAACCTCAGCATCTGCAAGTGCTGGACGAAAGCCACACGCACAGCCGCGGCCAGGAAACCCATTACAAGGCGGTGATCGTCAGCGAGCAGTTCGCCGGCCTGAATGCGGTCAAGCGCCACCAGCGCGCCTACGCTGCAATGGGCGATCTCATGCAACAGATTCACGCCCTGGCACTGCACACCTACACCCCGGAAGAGTGGACCGAGCAGGGCGTCGCGCCTGCGTCACCGGTCTGTGCCGGGGGGCACAAATAACAAGCTGTCTGGCGGCTTTAGGCCTGATCAAGATTTGTTGCTAGAATGCGCGCCGCGCCGGCTCACGCCGGCGTTGTCGTTTTCGCATTCCCGGTCCGCCCTTTGCGTGGGCGACCACTGGAGGAAGTACCCGCATGACCCAGAAGATCGTCGTTGCGGCGCTGTACAAGTTCGTCTCTCTGCCGGACTACGTCGCGTTGCGTGAACCCCTGCTCGAAACCCTCGATGCCAACGGCATCAAAGGCACGCTGTTGCTGGCCGAAGAAGGCATCAACGGCACTGTGTCCGGCAGCCGTGAAGGGATCGATGCCTTGCTCGCCTGGTTCGGGACTGATGCCCGCCTGGCCGACATCGATCACAAGGAATCCTACTGCGACGAGCAGCCCTTCTACCGCACCAAGGTCAAGCTGAAGAAGGAAATCGTCACCCTGGGGGTGCCCGGCGTCGATCCCAACCAGCGCGTCGGCACCTACGTCGATCCGAAGGACTGGAATGCGCTGATCGAAGATCCGGAAGTGCTGTTGATCGATACCCGCAACGACTACGAAGTGGCCATCGGTACCTTCGAAGGCGCAATCGACCCGCAAACCAAATCCTTCCGCGAGTTTCCCGATTACATCAAGGCGCACTACGACCCGGCCAAGCACAAGAAGGTCGCGATGTTCTGCACCGGAGGCATCCGCTGCGAGAAGGCTTCCAGCTACATGCTTGGCGAGGGCTTCGAGGAGGTTTATCACCTCAAGGGCGGCATCCTGAAATACCTCGAACAAGTGCCGCAAGCAGAAACGCGCTGGCGCGGCGACTGCTTCGTGTTCGACAACCGGGTGACCGTCCGTCATGACCTCACCGAGGGCGACTTCGACCAATGCCACGCCTGCCGTACACCGATCTCGCTGGAGGACCGCCAATCGGAGCACTACGCTCCAGGCATCAGCTGCCCCCACTGCTGGGATAACCTCAGCGAGAAGACGCGTCATAGTGCGCGTGAGCGGCAGAAGCAGATCGAACTGGCGCTCGAGCGCAACCAGCCACACCCCATTGGCTACAACTATCGCAAGGCGGGTGTGTAACCGAGTACAGCCATGAAGCGCGCTACACGCGCTTTACCCTGATAGAACCGGAGCGCCGATGAGCAGCCGACTGATCTATGTGATGGACCCGATGTGCTCATGGTGCTGGGGCTTCGCGCCGGTCGTGCAGGCACTGATCGAACAGGCCCAGGCGCGCGGGGTGGGTTCGGAGCTAGTGGCTGGTGGGTTGCGCCAGGAACGTACCGCGATGGATCAAGCCGCTCGTGACCGAACTGCCTCCTACTGGCACGCAGTACATGAGGCGAGCGGCCAGCCTTTCAACTTCGAGGCGGGCTTGCCCGACGGGCTGGTCTACGATACCGAGCCGGCTTGCCGTGCGCTGGTTGCTGCACGTGATCTCGACAGCCAAGCCGCGTGGCGACTCGCTGGGCTGATCCAGCGGGCCTTCTACGTTGAGGGGCGCAACGTCACGCTGCCTCCGGAACTTGTCGAGCTGGCCGAGACCGCTGGAATTCCGCGTATCGAGTTCGCCGACCGCTTCGATTCCCAGGCCGCACGTGATGCCACCGTTGCGGACTTCGAGTGGTCGCGCAATCTTGGTATCGCGGGGTTTCCTACCTTGCTGGCTGAACACGATGGCCAGCTAGCATTGGTGACGAACGGATTCCAACCGCTCGAAGCGCTATCACCGCTGCTGGCGCGCTGGCTGGATCACAATATCAATGCCTGATCAGCTCAGCTGGGCCGAAATCCGCCGCCTCGCCCTTCACCATCGCAAAGCCCTGGTGCTGGCCAATCTGGTCGCGGTGCTGGCGACGCTGTGCAGTGTGCCGATTCCCTTGTTGTTGCCGTTGCTGGTCGACGAGGTGCTGTTGAAGCAGGGCGACGCAGCCCTGGAGGTCATGAACAACTTTCTTCCGGCGGAGTGGCAGACCGCCGTAGGCTATATCGGCCTGATGCTTTGCATAACGCTGTTGCTGCGCGCATCGGCTCTGATTTTCAACGTTCTGCAGGCGCGTCTGTTTGCCCGATTATCGAAGGATCTGGTCTATCGCATCCGTGTACGGCTGATCGAGCGGCTCAAGCGTATTGCGCTGAGCGAATACGAAAGCCTGGGTGGAGGGACCGTTGCGGCACATCTGGTCACCGATCTCGAGACTATCGATAAATTCATCGGCGAGACCCTCAGCCGGCTGTTGGTCGCCGTGTTGTCCATTGCCGGTACGGCAGCGATCCTCCTCTGGATGCATTGGCAGCTGGCGCTGTTGATCCTGCTGTTCAATCCTCTGGTGATCTACGCCACGGTGCAGCTGGGCAAGCGCGTCAAACACCTGAAGAAGCTGGAGAACGACAGCACGTCGTTATTTACCCAGGCGCTCACCGAAACGCTAGATGCGATTCAGGAAGTGCGCGCCGGTAACCGCCAGGGGTTCTTTCTCGGACGCCTCGGCCTGCGGGCGCGGGAAGTGCGCGATTTCGCGGTGGCCTCGCAGTGGAAGACAGACGCCTCCAATCGCGCCAGTGGGCTGCTGTTCCAGTTCGGTATCGACATCTTTCGTGCCGCGGCCATGATCACGGTGCTGTTTTCGGACCTGTCTATCGGACAGATGCTCGCGGTGTTCAGCTACCTGTGGTTCATGATCGGCCCGGTGGAGCAGCTGCTCAATCTGCAGTACGCCTTCTACGCGGCGGGCGGTGCGCTAAGCCGCATCAACCAGCTGCTGGCGCGTGCCGACGAGCCGCAATATCCCGGTGGTCAGGATCCGTTCGTTGGCCGCGATACCGTCGACATTCAAGTCCAGGGGCTGCGTTTCTCCTATCAGGATGAGCCGGTCCTGGAAGGGCTGGATTTGTCCATCGGGGCGGGTGAGAAGGTGGCTATCGTCGGTGCCAGCGGCGGCGGCAAGAGCACCCTGGTGCAGTTGCTGTTGGGGCTCTATCAGCCGCAGGCCGGACATATTCGTTATGCAGGGGTCGAGGTGCAGGATATCGGGCTGCCAACGGTTCGCGACAACGTCGCCGTAGTGCTGCAGCATCCGGCCCTGTTCAACGACACGGTGCGCGCTAATCTGCTGATGGGGCGCGAACGGGACGATCAGGCATGCTGGCGTGCGCTGGAAATAGCTCAGTTGGCCGACACGATCCGGCAGCTGCCAGCCGGACTGGACAGCATCGTTGGTCGTTCCGGTGTTCGCCTCTCAGGGGGACAACGACAACGACTGGCGGTGGCGCGCATGGTGCTGGCTGAGCCCAAAGTGGTCATCCTTGATGAAGCTACGTCGGCTCTGGATGCCGCCACCGAGTATGCCTTGCATCAGGGACTCAACCGCTTCCTGCAAGGGCGCACGACACTGATCATCGCTCACCGTTTGTCGGCGGTGAAACAGGCCGATCGGGTGCTCGTTTTTGACGGCGGGCGCATTGCGGAGCAGGGCGATCACCAGCAGCTGATTGCTGACGGCGGGCTCTACGCCAAGCTTTACGGGCATCTTCAGCAACATTGAGGCTGGCATCGGGCACAACCCTGAGCGCGCAGTGCCAGCCGGCTCAGTGCGCGCTGGCAAATTGACGTCAATTCCTGATTAAATTGCGACGCTTTCGCATTCAACTTTAGTCGCAACCTGCCGACTCCATAAGCGCGCTTACTTTTTAGGGATTCTCTGATGCAATCCGTCGATTTTTTCGCCAACCTTTCCGTCGGCAAGAAGCTGCTGCTCGGCTTCGCCATGGTCCTGCTGCTGACTTTGGGTGTCGCCGGGACCGGCTTTTACGCCGTGGACTCGATCCTGAATCGCTCATATCAGATGAATCAGCTGTTACGGATCAACGCTGCGATTCTGGAAGCCCGTGGCCTGGAGCGCGACTTTGCACTGACTCGCAGTGACGAATCCGCCGCGGCCTTGCGCAGCACGCTGGCCAAGCTCAATCAAGAGCTGGACGAGCTTGCGCAAAGCTCGTCTGAAGAAGACCAGCAGAAGCTGCAGCAGATTCGCAGCGATGCGGCCGTCTATGCCGATAATTTCACTCAGTACGGTGAGCTGATCAGCAAAGGTGTGGCGCTTCGCGAGCGTATGGCCGATGCCGCACAAAAAAGCCGTGAAGAGTTTGAATACATCGAACTGGATATGTACGACGCCGTGCGCGTATTGCGTCTGGAAGGTGACCACTTGAAGGGCAGCGACCCGCTGACCATCGCCGAAGCGGCGTCCGGGCTGACCAAGCGCATCCTCGATCTGCGTACCTTCGAAAGCATGTTCATCGCCCATAGCGCGCAAGCCGCGGTGGACAGCTGGAACGAGTCCTATGCGGACGTGACCACCATCGGCAGCAGTCTGAAAACCTGGCTCAACGACGAGCAGAAAGCCACCATGGATGGTGCGCTCAACGCTCTAGCGGCCTATCAGCAGGCGTTTGGTGAGTTCCGCAACAACCGCGCCGAGCGCATCGCGCTCGAGCAAGCGATGGTGGGCCAGGCTCAGCGCATCCTGGATACGGCCGATCAGGCATTGGCGGGTGCGACCGAGGCCATGCAGGAGCAGCGCCGCAGTGCCTACACGTGGCTCGGAATCATCAGCGTTCTGGCCGTGGTAATTGGGCTGGTGGCCGCGACGGCGATCTCCCGCATGATCGTCGTACCGCTGCGCTACACCGTACAGCTGGCGCAGCGCGTGGCCGAGGGCGACCTGACCCAGTCGCAGAAGGTGACCCGTCGCGACGAACTCGGCCAGCTGCAGAAAGCGATGTCCGACATGACTGAGAGCCTGCGCACCTTGATCGGCCGCATCGGCAGTGGTGTCGGTCAGATTGCTACCGCCGCGGAGCAGTTGTCCGCGGTGACGGCGCAGACCAGTGCTGGCGTCCAGAAGCAGCGGGTCGAGACTGAACAGGTCGCTACCGCCATGCACGAGATGGCAGCGACCGTTCAGGAAGTAGCACAAAACGCCGAGCAGGCATCGCATGCAGCCCGCGAGGCCGACCAGCAGGCGCGCCAGGGCGATCGCGTCGTTCAGGAGGCTATCGGTCAGATCGGCAGCTTGTCTGGCGAGGTCGAACATTCCGCTCATGCCATCGAAGAGCTGAATACCGAAAGCGGTCGTATCGGCACCGTGTTGGAAGTGATTCGTGCGGTGGCTGAACAGACCAACCTGCTCGCACTCAACGCGGCGATCGAAGCCGCCCGCGCCGGTGAACAGGGCCGCGGTTTCGCCGTGGTGGCTGATGAGGTCCGCGCCCTGGCTCGCCGCACCCACGACTCCACGGAGGAAATCGAAGGCCTGATCGCCAACCTGCAGCGCGTAGCGCAAAAGGCCGTTGAGCAAATGCAGACCAGCCGTAACCTGACCCAACGCACCGTCGACCTGGCCAGCGAAGCAGGCATCGCGCTGGGTCGCATCACCGAGTCGGTTTCGACCATCGAGCAGATGAACCAGCAGATCGCGGCGGCAGCCGAGCAGCAGAGCGCCGTCGCTGAGAACATCTCCGAGAGCGTGACCCGTGTTCGCGACATTGGCGAGCAAAGCGCCAGCGGCAGCGAGCAGACCGCCGCGGCCAGTGCTGAGCTGGCGCGCCTGGGCGTCGAACTGCAAGGGCTGGTGGCGCGCTTCCGCACCTGAGTTTTTCTCTGCAACCCCAAAGCCCCGGTTCTTGCCGGGGCTTTGTCGTTTATAGCGCTGAACTCCAGCGAGACTCCACCTATCTAGAAAGGTGACGCGGCTGCGGCTGCATGCTCGGGAGAAGAAGATTGAACGCCTTGTCGCTCGCCGGTTTCTGCCTCGAAATCGAGGCTGCCCAACGATGAAAACCAACGTATTCGCTGCGGGCGAGTCCCGGCTGAAGCAGGCGATCACTGGCCCAGCGCTGTTTCTGTTCATCCTCGGTGACGTGCTGGGTGCCGGCGTTTATGCGCTGGTCGGCAAGATTGCTGGTGAAGCGGGCGGGGCGGTCTGGGTGCCGCTGGTGGTCGCGCTGGGTTTCGCCATGCTCACCGCGGCGTCTTATGCAGAGCTGGTCACTAAATATCCAAAGGCTGGCGGCGCGGCGGTGTTCGCCGAGCGGGCATTTGGCAAGCCATTGGTGTCCTTTCTGGTGGGCTTTTGCATGTTGGCTGCGGGTGTGACAAGCGCGGCGGGATTGTCCCTGGCGTTTGCTGGCGATTACCTCGGTGCCTTTCTCGACACCCCGGCGGTGCCGACTGCGCTGGTGTTTCTGGCGATCGTTGCGCTGCTGAACGCTCGTGGCATCAAGGAGTCGCTGGGAGCCAACACGGTAATGACAGTGATCGAAGTGTCCGGCCTGTTGTTCGTGGTGGTGCTGGCCGCACGCTTCCTTATGAGCGGGCAGGGCGAGCCGTCGCGGGTATTGGAGTTCGCGCCTGGCGTGTCGCCTGCGATCGCCGTACTTGGCGCGGCGCTGATCGCTTTCTATTCATTTGTCGGCTTCGAGGTGTCAGCCAACGTGGCCGAAGAGGTCAAAGATGTGCGCCGCAACTATCCGCGCGCGCTGTTCGGTGCGTTGTTGGTGGCGGGGCTGGTCTACGTGGGGGTTGGTATCGCAGCCACGGCGATACTTCCGCCAGCGGCCTTGGCGGAATCATCCGCACCCTTGCTCGACGTGGTGCGCGCCACCGGTTATGCCGTTCCGCACTGGCTATTCGCGGCGGTAGCGCTAGTGGCGGTCGCCAATGGCGCGCTGCTCACCATGATCATGTCCAGCCGGTTGGCCTACGGTATGGCCGACGAGGGGCTGCTGCCCTCTGTTCTGACCCGCGTACTGCCTGAACGGCGCACGCCTTGGCTGGCAATCGTGCTGACCACATTGTTAGCGATGATTCTGACCGTAACCGGTACGCTGACAGCCTTGGCGGAGACAGTAGTGCTATTGCTGTTGTTCGTATTCATGAGCACCAATGTCGCGGTGCTGGTGTTGCGCAAGGACAAGATCGACGCGCCGCATTTTCGCACGCCTACCCTTCTGCCTGTCCTGGCGATCCTCTCCTGTCTGGTGTTGCTGTCCCAGCAAGGCGCCGGCACCTGGTTGCGTGCCGGGTTGTTGATGGCGCTGGGTGCCTTGCTCTATGGAATCGGGCATTGGCGTAAAGGGCGCGCGGCGGTTAGCGTCGATTGAGCTCAGCGGCCCATTCAGCCAAGGGCAGCCCCGGCTGTTGATGCCAGATGCGCTGCCAGATCTGCTTGAGTCGGCTCATATCGCCGCGTTCGGCTGGGAGTCGGTCGACAAAAGGGATCAGCCTCCAGTCAGCGCTGTTTCGCTCGGCCAGGGCGAAGCGGAAGGGGTGGAAGCCGGTCATGCCGAGGCGCACGTCGGTTACCAACAGCTGGCCCGCAACTTCGTCGTAGCGCAACACGCCGCCCGTGAACCATTGCAAACGAGCATGCTGCGGCGACTCGCTCAGTACCGCGGCGAGCCGTTTGCCACGTGGAATGGCTACCAGTTCGGGTGGTCGGTCATCGAACCAGCTCACCAGCGCTTCATGGTAGCGATCATCGCCGATGACGATGACCCGCCATAGCAGGCTGTTGAACGGTGTCGGTGTGCTGAATATCTGACTCGCCTGAATGTCTTGCTCCGCCATCACCGTTTCCACGCGCTGCTCGGCCATTTGCTTGCCTGTCAGGGTGAAGCCGAGATACGCCGTCGACAACGCCAGCGCGACACCCGCCAAACGGGGGCTGCGACCCTTCAACCCCGCAATGGCACCGACCAACACCACCAACAGCAACGGGATGCTGTAGAGAGGGTCAATGATAAATACGCTGGACCAGGCCACCGGCGGTGTGGCCAGCGGCCAGAATAGCTGGGTGCCATAACTGGTGAAGGCGTCCAGCAACACATGCGTCACCAGCACCAGCCAGACCGTGAGGAACAGGCGCATACCGCTGTAAGCCGGATCAGGTCGTATTCGTCGCGCCAGCCAGGCCAGCACAACGGCCAGCGTGCTGAGCACGAAGAGTGAGTGGCTGAAGCCTCGGTGATAGGTCATGTCGGCAATTGCATCGCCATAATCGATGACCACGTCAAGGTCGGGCAGCGTGCCGAGCACTGCACCATAGAGCAGGGCCTTGCGGCCTTGCCAACGGCCCAACATTGATGCCTGAACCGTGGCGCCGAGAAGGGCTTGGGTTATCGAGTCCATGCAGGGTTCCATCTGTTTCGAGTGCGCTACGGTAGCCGAACCGGCTGACCCGTAGCGGCTCCAAATCATATAAAAACATGTCCGCAACGCTCCGGTTGTGGACAATGACCTTTCCATCCCGATTGTTGAAGGACCGATGCTCGACATATCCAGCAATGTGCAGCTAGCCGACAGCGAGATCGAACTGACCGCCATCCGCGCCCAGGGTGCCGGCGGGCAGAACGTCAACAAGGTGTCCAGTGCGTTGCACTTGCGCTTCGATATCAACGCGTCGTCATTGCCACCGTTCTACAAGGAGCGCTTGCTGGCGCTGCGCGACAGTCGCATCACCAGTGACGGTGTAATCGTGATCAAGGCGCAGCAGTACCGGACTCAGGAGCAGAATCGCGCCGATGCCTTGGAGCGTCTGGCCGAGATCATCCGTAGCGTGACGAAAGTGGAAAAAGCGCGTCGCCCAACGCGTCCCACGCTGGGCTCGAAAAAACGGCGCCTGGAAGGCAAGACCAAGCGCGGTGCGATCAAGGCTGGGCGTGGCAAAGTGGATTTCTGAGACCTGCCAGCGGCATTGCACCGCTGGCAGACACGACTCGCCTGGTTCGGGCTTGCCCTGCAAACCTGTAATCGCGAGTCGCTAAGAGCTCAACAATGTAGCGAACGCCAGGATCAGCCCAGCATCGCTCGCCTAAGAATGCGTGCCGGTCCGCGGTTCGACGGCCTCTTCTTCGTCGACGGGCTGCTGGCCTTCGTCGAGGATGTCCGCCTCGGCGATCTCGCCCTCCGGCGTATCGGGCATCAACTCGAGCACGGTATGGCTGGTGCGCAACATCGGTGTGAAATGGCCGTGCGGCTCGGTTACCAGATCGAATACGCGGCGCGAGCGGAAGTAGGAATAGAGGGCCAGAAACGCCAGGGTAACCGCGAAGAACACCGGCAGCGCCTTGGGTCCGAAAAAGCTCATCAGGCCGCCTGCTATCACCGGGCCAAAGGCCGCGCCGAAACCGTTTGCCAGCAACAGGCCGCTGGAGCCCGACAGGATCTCGTCCGGGTGCAGCTGGTCAACCATCTGAGCCACGGCGATCGAATAGATGGAAAACGCCAGACCACCCCAGACGAACATCATCCCCAGCAGCAGGGGGCCGGAGGTCAGGGGGGTAATCAGACCGCCAATCACCGCAGCGATTGCCACAACCCAGAGCAAGACCAGTCGACGATCATGCTTATCGGAAAACAGCCCGATGGGCCATTGCAGAACGGCACCCCCGAGAATGGTGATACTCATCAGCAGACCTACGCCCGAGGCGTCGAAACCGCTCTGCGAGGCGTAGACCGGCGCCAGCCCCCAGAATCCTCCAAGCGTCAGGCCGGAGATCCCGGCGGCCATCAGCGGCAGCGGGGCGATTCGAGCCAACTGCAACAGGTCGGTCGCCGGCATGTCGGGCTGCGCGGGTTGTGCCTGGCGTGTCAGGGTAATCGGCATCAGCGCGGCGCAGATCAAGATTGCAGCCAGCGCAAAAAGCGTGAAGTTCATGGGGCTGTCCAGGCTCAGCAATTGCTGAGCGGCGGCCAGCGAGCCAAGGTTGACGGCCATGTACAGCGCAAACACCTGACCGCGTTTTTCTCCACTGACCTGCGCGTTGAGCCAGCTTTCGATAACCATGTACAGCGTGACCAGGGCGACGCCATACATCACGCGCAGCACCAACCACACCCATGGATTCACGATCAACACGTGAAGCAGCACGGCGATCGAGGCAAGGGCGGCGTAGAAAGCGAAGGTCCGGATGTGGCCGATGCGCCGGATAAGCGAAGGCGCCAGCCAAGTGCCGACGAGAAACCCGGCGAAGTAGCCGGACATCAGCAGGCCGATCAACCCAGTGGAGTAGCCTTCTTCGATGCCGCGCAGCGTCAGCAGCGTGTTCAGCAATCCATGGCCGAGCAGGAGAAATGCAACTCCACCCAGCAGCGAGCTGATGGGGGCTAGTAACGACGTCATAACAAAACAACCTTGAGCAAATTTATCCGTGAAGGCAGGCTGCCATGTCGCGGGCGGCGTACCGTTATATCCATAAGTGACTGAATCACTTGAGTATCTGATTGTCGACGCATTGGCCTATGCAGCTTGGGCAGCATCTTTGGCCGAGGATTCAAAACGAAGCGGAATTTCCTTGAAGCGCCCGTGTCGGCTGCTCGTCCAGCCTGAAACCGGTACCCCCGGCCGTGCTGAGTGACGCTCTGGTCAGCCAAACACAAACGCTGAGCTACAAGCTTGGCCCAAAGTTTCCGTTTTGTCCCGGCATCATCCCCGCGACCAATGCCCGCGCATTACCGAGCAGGGCGTTTGGACGATGCACAGCAATTTGGCGGGCTTTTCACAAGCGTCACGCCGTCCAGCGTTGGCCGGGTCGATCCATTTCGTAAACCGGAATGCTGCGCTCGCGAACTGCCGAGGGTTAGCCCTGCGTCACCAACGCTGCCGCATGGTACCGCTATGTCGGAATACAGCCGATTCGGGATGCTGCGGACGCCGGCTTCGATCATCCGGCACACGACTTCGAAACTTGAAAGCCAGATGCGCAGCGATAACTGGCGGCGGCCGGCAAGACCGAAACCATCACAGCAGTGCGGCGAGTGGCGCCGTGGCCGATGTCTAGGGCGTCTGGGCTGAATTCGGTGCAGATCGAACATGGCTGCCGTGGCCGCCAACCAGCCTTAACCAGCTCGGGTCGAGCACTCTAAGCGGCAGCTGGGAAGGGTGGCACCAAGGGGGCGCTAACCCTTCCCGGCAGTAGTAGGCCCCGTCTTACGGGACGCCGAACGACTGCTAGCGGTTCAGTGCCGTGGGCTCTCTTCCGGCATGCTCATGAGTTGTCTTTCCATATTCCAGTCGAACGGTTCGTCGTTCTGCTCCGCTTCATAGCGACGCTCTTCCAGCCGCTGGAAGATTTCGATCTCTTCGTCCGGCATGAAGTGAAGGCAGTCGCCGCCGAAGTACCAGAGCAGATCACGCGGAACCAGATGTGCAATCTGCGGGTAGCGGTGAAAGACCTGGCAGATCATGTCTTGGCCCATGTGCCGTTCTTCCGGCACGTTCTGAAGGTTCATGATCAGCTCGTCGAACCGCTCGAGAAACAACGCATGGCTTTCTTCCGAAACCTGTTCGGTTTCACCCATGGCAAGCAGGATGCCACGCAGATGGGCCAGAAGCGCCAGGTTGTGATCGTGATAAGGGTTGGCCATGGTTCACCTGAGTCGATTGGGCGCGCGATTATAGAGGTGCGCGGGTTAATTGGGGACGTGTCTAGTTGACTCGAGCCATGGGACTGGGTTCGGTACGCAGGTCGGATTGCTGCGGCGGGGTCACGTGCCTTGAAGAAGGCGGGGCGCTCGCACGTGGAGCAGGCATTAGCTGACGGTGCTGCCTCCAGGACGACAGACATCGGTTGGAACGGTGGCTTGCCAAGCGCCGCGTGTTGCGCGCGACGCTTGGCAGAGACCATCGGGTCGGTAGTAAACGAGTCGCCAGCAGTTGCTAGCGAACCTTGCCTTCGGTTAGCTCCAACGGCTCCTTGTCGAAATCATCCACGCTGATGACCTTCCGGCGTGCCGCCTCTGCAGCGGTGAGCTGCTGCGCTTCGGCGGCATCCAGTACGCCAGCCGCGAGGGCGGCGCTGATCGGATCCTCGCCTGCAGTGGGCTTGAAATCGCCCGCCTTGAGCGCTTTGTGCAGCTTCTTCTGCAGTGGCTGCGCGGCCGCCAGGGTGTCGAACGCGTCTCGTAGCGCCCCCAAGGCTTCGTCGCTACCCTGTGGACGGTAAACGCCCTCCAGGATCTGCTCCAAGGCGGGATCGCCTTCCGGGCGCCCGAGAATGCCAGCGACTTCGGTATCCAGCTCATCTGACGGTCCTTTGTGGCGAGCGCCAAAGGGAAACACCAATACCTTCAATAGACCGCCAAGCAGGCGGTTGGGGAAGTTTGACAGCGTGTCGGCGAGGGCTTGCTCGGCTTTGCACAGGCAGTCTTCCATCGCCCAGCGCAGTAGCGGCGCTTGCTCAGCCGGATGACCAAGGTCGTGGTAACGCTTGAGCGCTGCGGATGCCAGATACAGGTGGCTGAGCACATCACCCAGGCGCGCCGAGAGCCGTTCACGGCGCTTGAGCTCGCCGCCGAGCAACATCATGGACAGGTCGGCGAGCATGGCGAACGCCGCTGCAATCCGATCTAGGGAACGGAAATACGGGCGGGTCAGTTCGTTGCCCGGCGCCTTCCCGAACAGTCCGAAGGTCAGGCCAAGTACCAGTGTGCTAGCCGTGTTGCTGACGGCGAAACCGATGTGCTGCATCAGCAGCGTATCGAACTTCTTGATGGCAGCATCGCGGTCAGGCTCATGAACCAGCTCCATTTCGCGAAGCACGAATGGATGGCAGCGGATTGCGCCTTGGCCGAAGATCATCAGGTTACGCGAGAGAATATTTGCCCCTTCGACCGTAATCGAAATGGGCGCCGACAACCACATGCGGCCGAGGTAGTTGTTCGGTCCCATGATGATGCCCTTGCCGCCGTGGATATCCATGGCGTCGGTTATGCACTCGCGGCCGCGCTCGGTGAGGTGATATTTGAGGATGGCCGAAAGCACCGACGGCTTTTCTCCCAGGTCGACCGCGTTGGCGGTCAGAATCCGCGCGCTGTCCATCAACCAGGCATTGCCGCCGATTCGCGCAAGCGGTTCCTGGATACCTTCGAATGCTGACAGCGGTACGTTGAATTGCTCGCGGATCTGCGCGTATCGCCCGCTGACGTAGCTGCAGGTTTTGGCCGCACTGGCACCGGTAGCCGGTAGTGAAATCGAACGCCCGACCGAGAGGCAGTTCATCAGCATCATCCAGCCTTTGCCGATCATGTCGCGCCCGCCAATGATCGCTTCCAGAGGCACGAACACATCTTTACCCCAGTTCGGGCCGTTCATGAACGCGGCGCCAAGGGGCAGGTGACGGCGGCCGATTTCGACGCCAGCGGTATCGGTCGGAATCAGCGCCAGGCTGATGCCCAGTTCTTCCTCGTCCCCTAGCAGGTGCTCCGGGTCGTAAGTCTTGAAGGCGACACCGAGTAGCGTGGCGACCGGACCGAGGGTGATGTAGCGCTTCTCCCAGTTCAGACGCAGCCCGAGCACTTCTTCGCCTTCCCATTGGCCGCGACAGATCACGCCACTGTCGTTCATCGCGCCGGCGTCGGAGCCGGCGTAGGGCCCGGTCAGGGCGAAGCAGGGTATGTCAGTGCCATTGGCCAGACGTGGCAGGTAATGGTTGCGCTGCTCGTCGGTGCCGTAGTGCATCAACAGCTCGGCCGGGCCGAGAGAGTTCGGCACCATTACGGTGGTCGCCAGGTCGCCGCTGCGGGTGGCCAGCTTCATGACGATCTGTGAGTGGGCGTAGGCTGAAAAGCCTTTGCCGCCGTATTCCTTGGGAATGATGAGCGCAAAGAAGCCTTCTGCCTTGATGTAATCCCACGCTTCCTGAGGGAGGTCCATGCGCTGGCCGATCTCCCAGTCGCTGACCATGGCGCATAGGGTTTCCGTCGGACCATCGACGAAGGCTTGTTCTTCCTCGGTAAGCACCGCCTTTGGATAGCCGAGCAGCACGTCCCAATCCGGTTTGCCGCTGAACAACTGTCCGTCCCACCAGACCGTGCCAGCGTCAATGGCATCACGCTCGGTGTCGGAGATAGGCGGCAGGACCTTCTTGAACCAGTCGAACATGGGGCCGCTGAAATACTTGATGCGCAGATCGGCCACCAGTAAAGGCACCGCGAAGGCAATCAGCACCAGCCAGAGGATGACCATCAGCCAGGCCGGCGTCTCCTCGGCCGCGCCCATAAGAACCAGATAAGCCGCAACGATAGCCAGCGCGGGGGCGGGGGAAACCCGTAAGTGAGCGATCACGGCGATGCCGATGAGTAACACGAGCAGCCAGAGCAGGGTCATGTGGTTTTCCTTGTTAGTCGAATGGCGTCCTTCTTGAGCATAGGCTTTCGAGGAGTGCAGGGTGAAGGGACAGGGCGACGCGTTTGGTTTCAGATAATGACCGGACTGCAACAGGGGAGTTCGAATGTGACCGCTCCGCGCGACCCTGTTTATTCGCCAGTGCGCATTGGCTACCGACCGCCGTTTTGGTTTCGGCGTTGCAATTACCCCGGTGTGCCCTTATCTATTCTGAATCTCTCTGCGTTGTGTGCATTCTTATATGACTACTGCTCTGTCCATTCGGCAGTTGACCAAGGTTTACGGAAACGGCTTCGAGGCCCTCAAGGGCATTGACCTGGACGTGGCTGAAGGCGATTTTTTTGCCTTGCTGGGCCCCAACGGCGCCGGCAAGTCCACCACTATCGGCATCCTGTCCACGCTGGTGAACAAGACCGGCGGCACAGTCAACGTGTTCGGTCACGACCTTGACCGCGACCCGTCCGGGCTCAAGCGTTGCCTGGGTGTGGTGCCACAGGAATTCAACTTCAACCAGTTCGAGAAGGCATTCGACATTCTCGTCACCCAGGCCGGTTACTACGGCATTCCGGCAAAAGTCGCCAAGGAACGCGCCGAGCAGTACCTCAACCAGCTGGGGCTGTGGGACAAGCGCGATGTGTCCTCGCGCATGCTGTCTGGCGGCATGAAGCGGCGCCTGATGATCGCCCGCGCGCTGATTCACCGGCCGCGGCTGCTGATTCTCGACGAGCCGACCGCGGGCGTCGATATCGAGCTGCGCCGCTCTATGTGGTCGTTCCTCACCGAACTGAACCGTGAAGGCATCACCATCATCCTCACCACGCATTATCTGGAAGAGGCTGAACAACTGTGCCGCAATATCGGGATCATCGATCGCGGCAATATCGTCAGGAACACCAGCATGCGCGAGCTGCTCAAGCAGCTGCATGTCGAAACCTTTCTGCTCGATCTCAAGGAATCACAGCTGGTGCCGCCCGAGTTGGGCAACTACCCGGCACGCCTGGTCGATCACCACACCCTTGAGGTGCAGGTGGACAAGAGCCAGGGCGTGACCGATCTGTTCCGTATGCTTTCAGCGCAAGGGATCGAAGTGTTGAGCCTTCGCAACAAGACCAATCGGCTTGAAGAACTGTTCGTCTCCATGGTGGAAAACAACCTGCCGCAGGGGGCCAAATGAACGCAGAATTTCGGCCCAATCTGGTTGCCCTGCAGACCATCGTCCATCGCGAAATCCGCCGCTACACACGCATCTGGCCGCAGACGTTATTACCCCCGGCGATCACCATGATCCTGTACTTCGTCATCTTCGGAAATCTCATCGGGGCGCGAATCGGCGAGATGGATGGCTTCACGTACATGGAGTACATCGTGCCGGGGCTGATCATGATGTCGGTGATCACCAACTCTTATAGCAACGTGGTTTCCAGCTTCTTCAGCAGCAAGTTCCAGCGATCCATTGAAGAGCTGCTGGTTTCGCCGGTGTCACCTCACGTGATTCTGATCGGCTTCGCCCTCGGCGGTATTACCCGCGGGCTAGCGGTTGCGTTTATCGTGACGCTGCTGTCGATGTTCTTCACTGATCTGCAGGTGCATCATCTAGGCGTCACGCTTCTCGTGATTACGCTGACCTCGACGATCTTCGCGCTGGGTGGCTTCATCAATGCGGTGTTCGCGCGCAACTTCGATGACATTTCGATCATTCCAACCTTCGTGCTGACCCCGCTGACCTATCTGGGCGGCGTGTTCTATTCGATCAACCTGCTCTCGCCGTTCTGGCAGACCCTATCGCTGGCCAACCCCATCCTGCATATGGTCAATGCGTTCCGTTACGGCATTCTGGGCGTCTCGGATATCCAGATCGGCATTGCCATCAGCTTCATGGCTGTGGCGGCAGCATGCATGTACCTGTGGTGCATTCACTTGCTCAAGAGTGGCCGAGGCATGCGCCAGTAGTTTTACGTTAACGGCCGACCGTTCGGGAGCGAACGGCGGCCGGGCCATGATAAACCGGGCGGGAACCGATACACTTGCGGCCGTTTTTCGCACAGGTTTCCGCCATGCAGCACCCCGCCGAACTATCCCCGCTGGGCAAATCCAGCGCCTATGTTGCGACCTACAGTCCTGAGCAACTCTTTCCCATCCCCCGCGCACCGAAGTGGGCCGAGCTGGGGCTGACAGCCGAAACCTTGCCCTATGGTGGCGTCGATATCTGGAACTGCTACGAGCTGTCCTGGCTGTTGCCGTCTGGCAAACCAGTGGTAGCCATTGGTGAGTTCAGCATTCCTGCCGACTCGCCCAACATCATCGAATCCAAGTCCTTCAAGCTCTATCTGAACTCTCTGAACCAGTCGGTTTTTGAGAGCCGGCAGGCGCTCGTGGACGTTATGGCGCGGGATTTGTCAGCCGCTGCGGGTAAACCCGTCGGCGTTCGCCTGCGGAAGCTGGACGAAGTGGCTGAAGAGGGGATTGCAGCGCTAGACGGGCTCTGTATCGATGATCTGGATGTCACCATCGAAGACTATGATTCACCGCGCCCCGAGCTACTACGCAGCGACTCAGGGCGTCAGGTCGAAGAGCGCGTCTACAGCCACCTGCTGAAATCCAACTGCCCCGTCACCGGGCAACCGGACTGGGGCACAGTGGTGATCGAATATCGGGGCGCCGCGCTGGACCACGGCAGCCTGCTTGCCTATCTAGTGAGCTTTCGCCAACACGCGGACTTTCATGAACAGTGCGTTGAACGGATCTTCCTCGACTTGCAGCGCGTGCTGAGACCTGATCGACTGAGCGTTCACGCACGCTATGTGCGTCGCGGCGGGCTGGATATCAATCCGTACCGCAGCACTCACGACGTATTGCCAGACAATGGTCGGCAGGTTCGGCAATAAACGCTGCGGTCGGAGAGCGTGGACCCATCCACGCTCTGATAGCTTGAGCAGGTTTCGCTCAGATACCCATGTTCGCCAATGTTTGCATGATGTTGCGCAGCGTCATGGCGGTGTTGGGATGGCTGACTTCGAAACGCTCGACCGCCAGGTTGACGCCGTCGACCAGTGAGTCGTTCTGGTGATCGACTACGCCCTGGTTGGCCAGGCGCAGCTCGATGTCCTGAGCAATCAGTTGGAGCGACGCGCGCTCTTCTTCTGTAAGCGGAGCGTCCGAGGCTAGTTGACTACGCAGCTCCGCAAGCTGTGACTGCAGATCATGTTCCGGCATATTTCATCCCTCTGTGATTTTTTCGGGGCCAGCTTCCGCCAAGGCACGATGAGATCAGGTTAAACCAGCGGCCCAGCCTTGTCGTTGATTTGATTGGGTAGAATGCGGTGAAGTTCGCCGCTACTGATCCGCATGTCTGCCTGCTGCCGGGAGCGGTGTGATTAGATTTATACTGCTGCGCTTTGATGGGCAGCCACCCGCATACGAATAAAGGAGAAGCCTGCGATGCGATTGATCAGCAAGGATTGGGTAGAGAACTTCACTGTTGCCTTCGTCGTTGTGCTGGGGATGTTCGGCGCTTCGTCAGTGCAGGCAGCCGAGGAGGATCCTTGGGAAGGCGTCAACCGGGCGATCTTTACCTTCAACGACAAGGTCGATACCTATACGCTCAAGCCGCTTGCGCAGGGCTATCAGAAGATCACGCCAAACGTCCTCGAGGATGGCATTGGCAACATATTCAGCAATCTAGGCGACGTCGTGGTGCTGACCAATGACCTGCTGCAGGGCAAGGTCCGTGACGCTGGGATCGATACCAGTCGCATCCTGTTCAACAGCACCTTTGGCGTACTGGGTTTCTTTGACGTCGCGACCCGTATGGGCTTGCAGAAGAATGATGAGGACTTCGGGCAGACGTTGGGCGCCTGGGGGCTGGGCAGTGGGCCGTATGTGGTTTTGCCCCTGCTGGGGCCGAGCACCGTGCGCGATGCGGCAGGACGCGTACCCGATTCGTTGCTGCAGCCATATCCGTACATGGACCATGTGCCGACACGCAATGTGACGCGAGCCGTCAACGTTGTCGACCTGCGTGCCGATTTGCTCTCGGCAGAAAAAATGATCACTGGCGACCGGTATATCTTCGTGCGCAACGCTTATCTGCAGAACCGCGAATTCCGCACGCAGGATGGTCAGGTCGAAGACGACTTCTAACCGTCGCTCGGACCGCATTGGCTCGGCCAGTGCGGTCCGTCCGCCTCGTCACGCCACGGCCATGCCAAGGCGTTCGCGTCAAACAATTCTCAGCTCATCGAAAGGATGGCCAGGCCTAGACTTTGCCGTCCATCCTCCTGCATGCCGACCCGCACCACTTCTGCTTCAGCGTCCAGGCCCTTCAGTTCGCTGTGCTCCGAGGGGATGTGCACATGGACTTTGTCACCCATCTGCAAGCGGGTCGCTGCGACCACCTGCATCCCCGTGCTGGAAAGGTCCAGGCAGGTTGCCTCGTAGTGCTGGTCACCCTGCGTCAGGGTGATTGCGGTCTCGACATTCATGCGAATGAAGTCGCGTTTTTCACTGTAGTCTCGATCTCGCTGAGTCATTGTTTCGTCCTCTGAGTTCTTGTTTCGTCGGTTCTTATAACGCCCGTCAATTCCGCCTGTAAAGGACAGACGCAGGGACCGCGCCTGGCTTGAAACACAGATCGTATGGGAGTACCGTCTGCGCCTTGAAAAGATCCCATGCCCAGCGCGCGCGCAGGGCCGATGCTTTCGCCAATCATCCTGGCGATACCGCCTGGTAGGAACATGCATAACCCAAGCGCGACGCTGCTGATCATAGATGACGACGATGTGGTACGAGCCAGCCTGGCTGCCTATCTGGATGACAGCGGTTTCAAGGTCCTGCAGGCGCCTAACGGACCGCGTGGAGTGGAGCTGTTCGACGCGGAACACCCTGACCTGGTAATTTGCGATCTGCGCATGCCGCAAATGGATGGTCTTGAGCTGATCCGGCTTATCAGTGAGCGCCAGGCTGACCTTCCGGTCATCGTGGTCTCAGGTGCAGGTGTGATGAGCGATGCCGTCGAGGCTCTGCGATTGGGCGCAGCTGATTATTTGATCAAGCCCCTCGAAGATCTGGCGATGCTCGAACACTCTGTCCGTCGAGCGCTCGATCGTTCGCGCTTGCGTCTGGAGAACAGGCGCTACCGCGAGCAGCTGGAAACGGCTAACCGCGACCTGCAGGCGAGCTTGCATCTGTTGCAGGAAGATCAAGATGCCGGCCGGCAGGTGCAGATGAACATGCTGCCGGTCACGCCCTGCAACCTCGACGAATTTCAGTTCGCCCATCAGATCATCCCCTCGCTCTACCTCTCAGGTGATTTCGTCGATTATTTTCGCGTCGACGAGCACCGCATTGGCTTCTATCTGGCGGATGTGTCTGGCCATGGCGCCTCCTCTGCATTCGTCACGGTCCTGTTGAAGTTCATGACCACGCGCCTGCTCTACGAATCCCGGCGGGGCAGAGCGCTGCGCGCGTTCAAGCCGTCCGAGGTGCTTGACCACATCAATCGTGGGCTGATCAATTGCAAACTCGGCAAGCACGTCACGATGCTGGGCGGCGTGATCGATCAGGAACGCAACCTGCTGCATTACAGTATCGGTGGCCACCTTCCGATGCCGGTGATATACGCTGACGGCGTCGCCAAGTATCTCGAAGGGAAAGGTCTACCGGTCGGTTTGTTCGTCGAAGCGACCTATGATAATTACGAGATAGAGTTGCCTGAATCTTTCAGCCTGACGCTACTTTCCGATGGCATTTTGGACCTTTTGCCGGGCGACACCCTCAAAGATAAAGAGGCTGGGCTGCCCGGTTTGATTCGCGAAGCAGGCGGCACGCTGGGCGGGCTACAGCGGGTTTTGGGCCTAGCCGATCTAGAGGACATGCCCGATGACATCGCGTTGTTGGTACTGAGCAGGAACCTTGCATGAGCACTGGTAAAATCCAGTTTGCTGAGCAGAACGGTACATTCGTTCTTAAGTTCGTCGGTGAGATTCGCCTGACACTTTGCTCGGCGCTGGACGCAACGATCGAGAAGATCTTTTCGTCACGCAATTTCTCATCGATCGTTATCGACCTCACCGAAAGCCGTAGCATCGACAGCACGACGCTAGGCCTGCTCGCCAAACTTTCCATACTTTCGCGGCAGAAGATCGGCATGCTGCCGACATTGGTCACCACTCACGCAGACATTACGCGTCTTCTGCAATCGATGGGCTTCGATCAGGTCTTCAACATTGTCGACCAACCGTTGCCGTCGCCTGAGCAACTGGCCGACCTGCCAAGCCAGGATCAGTCTGAGGAAGTCGTGAAAGACAAGGTACTTGAGGCGCACCGCATTCTGATGAGCCTCAACGAATCCAACCGCGAGGCCTTTCGCGACCTCGTGACGGCGTTGGAGCGGTCCTGAACTACAGCTTCGTTGGTAGGAGCGCTTCGAGCTTTTCCTGATCCCTCGCGAACTGCCGAATCCCCTCGGCCAGCTTCTCAGTCGCCATTGGATCTTCGTTCAATCCCCAGCGGAAGCTGCGTTCATCCAGCGTAATGCGTGGCTCGGACTTGCGGCCCGGTGACAGCTTGCGCTCCAGAGTGCCTTCCTCCTGCGCCAACTGGCTCAGCAGCTCGGGACTGATGGTCAGTCGATCACAGCCGGCAAGCGCTTCGATCTGCCCCGCATTGCGAAAGCTGGCGCCCATCACGACGGTCTCGTAACCGTGTGCCTTGTAGTAGTCGTAAATCCGGCTGACCGACTGTACGCCTGGATCTTCGTCACCGACGTAATCACGCCCTTCGGATTTTTTGTACCAGTCATAGATACGACCGACGAAGGGTGAAATTAGAAATACACCGGCCTCGGCACAGGCGACTGCCTGGGTGAAAGAGAACAGCAGCGTCAGGTTGGTCTGGATTCCCGACTTTTCTAGCTGCTCTGCGGCACGAATGCCCTCCCAGGTCGAGGCCAGTTTGATCAATACGCGGTCGCGGGATACACCGGCCTCCTCGTACAGGCCGATCAGGCGTTCGCCGCGCTGAACCATGGCCTGTGAATCGAAGGAAAGCCTTGCATCGACTTCCGTGGAGATCCGACCCGGGATCAACTTGAGCACTTCTTGACCAACCGCGACGGCGAACAGATCGCAGCCCAGGCCGATGTCGCCCTTGCAGTTGGACATAGCCGCCTGCAGGTGATCGGCGTAGCGGGGCAGGGCGGCGGCTTTGAGCAGAAGCGATGGGTTGGTGGTCGCATCAACCGGTTGGAGGCGGGCGATGGCATCGAGGTCGCCGGTGTCGGCAACCACGGTGGTGAATTGCTTGAGTTGTTCCAGCTTGGACGTCATATGGGCGCTCTATCCTTTGGTTGACGTAACTTGAATCCGTGGCCATCGCGCCATTTGGATCGGATGGTCCGGGTGGGGCAGCTGTTGGATCAAAAATGCGGTCGCGTGTTCCCGGCGACCGATTCAGTGTCCTTCGAGCAGCGCGGTCGCTTGATCGAGCAGCGCCAGTGGCTCCTTGGTTTTGTGGATGTCGACCGATAGCAACTGGCGAAAACGTCTAGCTCCTGGGAAACCCTGGCCCAGGCCTAGAACATGACGGGTAACGTGATGCATCGAGCCGCCGCTATCAAGATGATTCTGGATATAAGGGCGCATCCGTCGCAGTGCATCGGCGCGGGTGATAATCGGCTCTTGGCTGCCAAACAGCCTGGCATCAACCTGCGCTAGCAGGTAAGGATTCTGATAAGCCTCGCGTCCGAGCATTACCCCATCGAACTGCTCAAGGTGGGCTTCACATTGGTCCAGCGTCTTGATGCCGCCGTTGAGGATGATTTCCAGATCCGGGAAGTCGCGCTTCAATTGCTGCGCAACGTCATAGCGAAGGGGCGGCACCTCCCGATTCTCCTTCGGTGAGAGTCCTTCCAGAATCGCAATACGGGCATGAACGGTAAAACTGCGGCAGCCTGCCTCTCGGATCCGTCCAACGAAATCACAAAGTTCGGCATAGCTGTCGCGTCCGTTGATACCGATGCGGTGCTTGACTGTTACATCGATATCCACCGCATCTCGCATCGCTTTCACGCAATCGGCGACCAATGCCGGATAGCCCATCAGGCACGCGCCGATCAGGTTGTTCTGCACGCGGTCGCTGGGGCATCCGACGTTGAGATTCACCTCGTCATAACCAGCCGCTTCGGCCATCTTTGCGCAGATAGCGAGATCACCGGGCACGCTGCCGCCAAGCTGTAGCGCCAACGGGTACTCCGCTTCATCATGACGGAGGAAGCGGTCGGCATCGCCGTTGATCAATGCGCCGGTGGTGACCATCTCGGTATAGAGCAGGGCGTGGCTAGAAAGCTGGCGTAGAAAATACCGACAGTGCCTGTCAGTCCAATCCATCATTGGCGCAACGGAGAATCGGCGCGGTAGTTGAGAGGGTCTGGTAACGGGCTTGTAGCTAGCGTTCATGCGGCTTTCCGGCTGAGTCTTTCGGACGCGCTCTAGCTGTTTCAACACGTTTATGCCGGGTGGCTGTGGCGAAATAGCGACCATCAGAGCGCGTTGCAGGCCGACTGGAGTATCTGCTCAACCAGTCGCCTCGAAAAAAGGCTGGCAAGTTTATCAGGAGAGCGAGCGCTTCGTGCGCCAGGCTGCCCTGCGGCGTTATCGATTGAGCTCTGCAAAGGGCTGGACGCCACGGCATTGTCCCGTATGTCTTTACTGAGCCGTTGTTCTGCGATGCATTTGAAAGTTGAACACCGACCCTGCTGAGGTCACTGAATGGTGGCGGTGGGGCGTAGGAGGTGACCGAGAAGCTCTGCGAGAAAGCCCGTCGATTAACGGGAGCTTTTCATTCCTGACGGGACATCCGAGCCTGATCAGTTTCTGCGCTGCGCCAGCACCTTTAGAACGTTACGCAGCCGCTGGTGGGGGCCGACTGGCGGACACGCACGATCCGCGCTTGTATGGCTCGAAACTCTAGGTCACTGACGGCCTGTAGCGAGGTGAGTCATGCGAGACGAAATCTTGTGGGGAACACAGGGCAATATTGGAAGGCTAGTAGCTGCGAATGATGCGAGCAGCGACGAGCCCCTTCCGGGCGATCCGGACGGTGCTAGCATCAACGATGCGCCGATGTCCGATCCAGAAGAAACGGAAGTCAACGATGACGACATCGATATGTTCGAAGACGACCCGACGATCCCAACTGAGTAGTTGAAGGAGGGTTAGGTATGGCGGCTCGGGCGGGTTCGATAGCGTAAAAAAACCGCAGTCGCTCTGGGGCTGACTGCGGTTTTGATCAGGCCGATTCAGACCTGATGATCACTTGTGTTACCGGTTGAACGCAGCGCCGGTACCGATGACGCTAGCTGACGGCAGCAGCTGGCTGATGAAGCGGTTCCAGCGAGTAATACCGGCCGGTCCAACGAACACGACGTCCTGCGGTTGCAGTGGGAAGTGTTGAGCCAGAGCGAAGGCCGCAGGGGATTCGGCATTCAGCTGGAACACTGTGGCTTTTTCAGTGGCGATATTCTCTGCGCCACGAATAACGTAAACCGCTTCGCCATCGGCGGTGTCCTGACGGATGCCGCCTGCGGTGCCGATAGCATCCATCAAGTTGAGACTGGTTGCCTTGAATGTCATGGCTTGCGGATTCACCACCTCGCCCAGAACGTAGACCTTCTTCTGATCGTTGTACGGCAGATGGAGCTGGTCGCCGTCCTTCAGATAAACCTTGTGCAGCCAGGAGTCCGGACGGTTCAGATCGTCGAGATCGAGCATGTACTCACGGCCGTCACGCTTGAGCATCAGACCGGACAGATCCGCCGTATCGGTATCGACACCGGCCTGACCAATAGCCTGCATGATGGTCATCGGAGCGGTAGTCACTTCGACTTCGCCAGCCGTATTGAATGCGCCGGAAAGCACGATGCGCTGGCTACCGAAACGCAGCAGGCTGACGTCGACTTGAGGGCTGTCGATGTAATTGGCCAGCCTTTTGGAAATATCGGAGCGAAGTTGCTCGATCGTCTTGCCAGCTGCTTCGATGTTCCCGATGTAGGGGTAGAACAGGGTGCCGTCGGGACGAACCAGGCGACCGTTAGCATCCAGTTGCTGTTGCGGGCCCGAAGGAGCGGTCAGTTCAGGATGGTCCCAGACGGTGATGTAGAGAAGGTCATTGGCGCCGATGCGGTAAGCCTCGGGCTTGAAGCTCAGTAGCTCTTGCTTGCTGGAGGTGCCTTGGTCGGAAGAGACTTCGCCCTTGAGCATTTCAGGGGTAATGCGCATCAGCTGGACGGTGCCATCTTCCGTTTCTGCGCCGTCTTTGAACTGATCGGGATCCAGGTGCTGTCCAGGAGAGAATACGCATCCCTGCAACACCAGCACGGAAGAGAAAGCGAGAGCAAATAGTGGTTTCATGGTTTCTTCATCCTTGACGGAATAGTTGTTTTTACGAAGTGAAACAGCGCAATTCACCTTTAGCTGAAGGAGCGAGCCGACACTGACTCGTCTATCGACAATCGCCAAAGCTCTTTCGGCGGTGCAACAAACGCATCCAGTCTCTGCTGTTCCTGATGCCGCTACTGCAAGCTCTGAGAGGTATACCTTCAGACTCTTTGTGAGATCGGTGCTGGATGAGCCACTGAATAGGTTCCGCTCAACCTTGGGTTAGCGTCTTTCCCGTATAGGAAGAAGGCGCTGCGTTGCTCACAGTAGCCATAGACCGCTCCGTTTCTCTGCGGTTCACGACGGATGTGCATAAATGAGGCGGGGCTGCAACGCTGCCGTCGCCAAGCGAAATAGAAAATTAAAAAAGCATGCCAGTGACGGTTTCCGACATTGGTTATTGCCTGGCCAGATAAGGTTAATTGGCCACACTAAGCACGGTAGGTCGCCGAGCGAGGCACTTTTTAAACTCACTGTTTTGTGCACTTAGGGGCGAGTACCGCCATAGACCGAGATCCGCCACCTCGATGCTGGTAGTAAAAAGCTGATTAGGTCATGCGCTCGCTGCGGAGGGATGCTCGATCATCCAGCGCAGCGTCTCCTTCAATTCGATTCGGGACATGTCGCCAATCAACGAGTCCAGCTTGGCTCTGCTGCCGAACAGGTTCTTCACATCCGCGCTGCGCACGAACGCTGGGTTGACCCGGACCTCCATGCGGTGACCGGAGATGGCCGCTGCCTGTTCGAGTACGTACTCCAGCGTATAGGCTGATCCAGAACAGATATTGACGGTTTGGCCAATCGCAGCCGGTGTTTCGAGCAAGCGTCGATAGGCTTGGACAACCTGACGGACATCGCAGAAATCGCGGGCGATATCCAGATTGCCGAGCTCGATGACCGCGGCCCGACGGCGCGTGTGCGTCACGATTTTCGGAATGAGAAACTGCTCAGCCTGTCCGACGCCCGTGTAGTTGAACGGGCGGCTGACTATCAGCGGCAAACGATCCTGGTAAAGCCTCGCGAGGAACTCCATGGCAGCTTTGCTCACAGCGTAATCATTGGCGGGAGCAAAGGGCGACGACTCATCCAGGACGCCTTCGGTAGCGTTTCCATAGACGTTTGCGCTGCTGGCTAGCAGCACGCCTTCGAGTTCGGTCGCAGCGGTGGTACGTAACGCTTCCAGCAGATGGCGAGTGCCGAGCAGGTTGGCTGTGTAGATTGCATCCGCATCGCTGTGTGCGACGAACGAGACCGCCGCCAAGTGCACAACATAGGTTGGGCGTATTTCCGTCAGCAAAGCTCGTAGCAGCTCTGCATTGTTCAGTGCGCAGCAATGGACGGCTGAAATAGCCGCAGGCAGTTCGCCGACGGGTTGACGATAGCTGAGGCCATGGACCTCGTAGCCGCAGCCTGCCAGCTCTTCTGCCATGTAGCGGCCAGTAAAACCAGTGGCGCCGGTAATCAGCACTTTACGCATGATCTTCCCGATAGGATGAAATTCCAGTTTCTACGGCGATGCAAAGCCTTGGTATAGGCGTGGGATATGGCGTTACGGTTACCGTTAACGGCTCCATTTAGGGCGAGCGGTGCCGTAACGCCAACGCGGGCTCGGTGTGCCAGCAGAGCCGGCCCCAACCGCTGGGACCACGAACAGGCCGCTCCGGATCGGGTATCGGCTGGCTATCCTGCGTGGCTACCCCATCTGGGTAACCTGATCCCAGCCGAGTGCCTGATCAAGAGCGGTAAGCCGCCGGTCGAAGGCCTTAGAACGAAAAGCCCTGCTGATTGCGGCGCATATCGGCGTCAACCATCATGCGGCACAGTTGCTCGAGTGTCGTTTTAGGCTCCCAGCCCAGCACGTCCTTGGCCTTCTGCGGATCGCCGATCAGCAGGTCGACTTCTGCCGGGCGATAGAACTTCGGATTGACCCGTACAACGACCTTGCCGGTCGCTGCGTCGGTGGCTTGCTCCTGTTCGCCGGAGCCTTCCCATTGAAGTTCGACATCAACCGCCTTGAATGCCAGTGTCACGAAGTCACGCACGGTTTCGGTTCGGTTGGTTGCAAGCACGAAAACATCGGGTTCGTCCGCCTGCAGCATGCGCCACATACCTTCGACATATTCCTTGGCGAAGCCCCAATCACGTTTCGCATCGATGTTGCCGAGCTCTAGCACGTCGAGTTTGCCCAGTTTGATCTTGGCCACCGAATCGGTGATTTTCCGAGTCACGAACTCACGTCCGCGCAGGGGCGATTCATGATTGAACAAGATGCCGCTGCAGCCGAATATTCCGTATGACTCGCGGTAGTTGATCGTCATCCAGTGCGCATAGAGCTTGGCAACGCCATAAGGGCTGCGGGGATAGAACGGTGTGGTTTCGGCTTGCGGAATGGCCTGCACCTTGCCGAACATTTCCGAGGTCGAGGCTTGGTAGAAGCGGATCTTAGGATTGACGATCCTGATGGCTTCCAGCAGGTTCACGGCGCCCGCACCGGTGATGTCCAGAGTGGTCAGCGGCTGCTCGAAGGAAACCCCTACGAAGCTCTGGGCGGCGAGGTTGTACACCTCGGTTGCGCCAGTGTTCTGAAGCAACCGGATGCTGGAAGACAAGTCGGTCAGGTCATACTCAACAAGATGCAGGTTGGGGTGCTTATCGATGCCCAACTCTTCGATTCGCCAGAAATTGACTGAACTGGTGCGACGAAACGTGCCGTAGACGGTATAGCCTTTTTCCAGCAGAAGTTCTGCCAGGTAGGCGCCGTCTTGTCCTGTGATACCCGTGATGATTGCTTTCATTTTCTTCCCTGTTCGAAGATTAGTTTTCTTAGGTGCTCTTGCTTCGCTCCTGCCTGGCACGTGGCGCTGAACGGCAGCGAAGTTTTTCAATACGCTTCCAGAACTGCCGACCACTGCATTCAGTGCCCGGTGTGCTCGTAAGATGGCTTGCAATAGTTGGTCAAGACTCCTGTTTTGCTGGGCTGCCTTTCTGCCTAGAGCTTTTTTCCCGCAAAAATGCTGGCACGATATACACCGCATCCGCCCAATAGCGTTTGGCGAGCCTGCGCGGTTCCATGCACATGCGATGAAGCCATTCGAGTTTGTATTCGCGCATCCACTTCGGGGCCCGCTTGATGGTCCCCGTCGCGAAAGAAATGGAGGCGCCGATACTGAAGCCCATACCCGTGCGCTCATAGGGCTGAGTGGCTGCGGCCAGGACTTCTCCGCGCGGCGTACCCACGGCATACAGAACCAGCTCCGATGGATTTTCACGAATGAACTGCAGGCAACGCTGCACTTCTTCCGGCTTCTTTATGAAGCCCATCGGCGGGTTGTAGTGATAGAGGGAAATGCCGGGATAAAGGGCTCTGAGTTTGTCGGCTTCGGATGCCGCCGAGCCGATCAGTACAATTCGCAGCCGATCCCGGTCCGCCCATTTGAGCAGATCGAGTGTCAAATCACTGCCGGGAATAGCTTCATCCAGATGCACGCCCAGGCGACTCAACAGCGACAGCAGAATTCGGCTGTCGCAGACTCTCCAGCGCGCTTTCAAATAAGCATCACGCAGCTGTTCGTCATGTTCCAGTTGAACGAGGTGGTCAACGTTTGGCGTCACCACAAACGAATAGGGTTGCTTGACTCCCTCGCGTATGCAGGTCAATAAAGTCTTCTTATTGCCGGAAAAGAAATCTATTCCGAACGCATTAGTATCACTTGACACTCATTGCTACTCCCTTAAAGGCGCCCTTGATACCTGACCAGGCGAGGGTGGGATTTTTGTATTCCTTGACAGTTGTAACGGCCGAAAGCAGGAACGCGGAGACAATCGCGAATGCCGGGCCGTAGAAACGCTTGTTGAAACGGGTGGCTGCTCGGTTGCGGTAGTAGTGATAAAACGCTGAGCGGTTGCCCAGACTGAGTGAGCCGTAGTGATATAGGCGGCTTTCAGGGATCACTCTCGTCGAAACACCAAAGCGTTTCGCACGGTATTGCCAATCCACTTCTTCGAAATACATGAAGTAATCTTCATCCATCAAACCGATTTCTTCAGTCAAAGCGGCCGAAAACGCCAGGCTGCAGCCCATGATGTAGTCTGGAACGTGCTGAGGATTCTGTCGCTGAGACGCTTCGATGCTCTGGTCTTTTCCGAGTAATCGAGCCTTGCCAAGAATCGGATAGAGCTTTCCGCCTCCGTAGCACTCCAGTCGGCCTGTGTCCGCGCTCAATACGAGCGAGCCAACAAACTGGCGATCATTGCGCTGCAATGCTTCCAATAGCGGTGAGAAGGCATCACTGTCTACATAGGTATCGTTATTGATAACCCAGAAATACTCGGGCTGCAGGTGCTCCATTGCCCAGCGCAACCCGTAATTGTTGCCACCCGCATAACCGCTGTTGTCTGGATTACAAAGCAAAGTCACATTTGAATAAGCTTTTTCATCCAGCCAGTTTTGAAGAGCGATGGCGGAACCGTCCTGCGAATCATTGTCGATGATGACGATATGGCCAATCGTCGTGCAATGCTCGAGCAGGCTTTCAGCGCAGCTGATCGTCTCAGTAGCAGCTTTGTAGTTGAGAATAAGTGCGACGTTCATGTACTCGTTCCTTGCTGCGAAGATGGCGTGCCCGTAGAGCATGTAATACGAAAAGCATACAAATAACTGGTTGGGTATATTCGAATAGACCGTTAAGTGGCCATATCACGAAGAAGGCAAGCATCACTGCGTAGGTGAACTCCATTTCGGTGTTGATACTGCGGGCGATCCGTCGGTAGACAAACAATGTCAGCGGGACCAGCAGGAAAGTGAGAAAACCGAAGCGAAACAGCGTCCCAATGATGCCAATATCGGACAGGAAGAAGTGCTCACCGAAATAGGGGATAAAGCCGTCCTGCCACATAAGCGACAAAGATCCGCTGGGTAGCCAGTTAACCAGGCTCAAATGACTGAAGACGGAGGCGATCGTATGGGGGCGCACGCCATCCTCCACGTCGCCGTCTAGGCTGTTCTCATAGAACTCGATGTTTAGGCCGAGGACTTCAAGAAGCTCTGGATAAAAAAACAACGGCGACAACAGCACGCAAAGCGAGGCAGCCCAGATAATTGCCTTGGCCCTCAATGAGAACAATGTGAATGCTAGGGAACGTCTGAAAAAGACTTTCTAAAAC